>NZ_JBOFOC010000121.1:0-22533 GCF_051659245.1 Microbulbifer sp. | reverse complement strand
CTGCCCGACGGCCATAACCCGGAACCGGGGTGTCGGAGAACAGTAAACCTCCAGCAGCCAGCCTGCGGAGTCGTTTTTTAACAAACAGGTAAAAGTTAGGATTGAACGGCTGGCGGCGCGTTCGGAGCGGCCACTGCGCGCAATCGCGTAAGCCCTGTGCCCGGCGCCCGCCAGACCGTTCGTTTTTTTGACTTCGGCCAACATCGTCAGCCACGACAAGCGAGACCGGCTCGAAAGCCTCACCAACGGCGAGAACGAGACCACCCGCTACAGCTACGACCTGAACGGCAACCGCACCGGCGAGGAGAAGCCCAGGGGCAGCAGCACCACCTATGTCTACGATGCATTAAACCGCCTGGATGAAATCCACGACTACCTCGGCGGCATCAAGGAAACGATTTAATAATCGGCGAAATCTAGATGCTGGTGGGGCTGTGCCCTCAGGAGGGCTTTCAACTCAACCGAGTGTACCACAATGACTGAGATAGCCGATTTTTTGGATCATCAAGAATATCCCAACGTTAGCGGGGTAATATTTCCCGATGGTTTCATTCAATTAGTGACTGTGTCCGTCAATTGGGGGCCGCCTCCTAGCTTTCAAGTTGAGCTTGATGGGATGACCGCAGTCGAAACTCTCAAATCTCAAGGGCAACTTTCATGGAGCGACGGTGCGATATTGGGAAAAACAGTTTCAAATGATGAGGCTTTTGAGGCCGTGTGTGGCGAAGGTGATTTTGGGTCTGATGGATTTGTTGCCGTAGTTCACGCCGAGACACAAAAGCTGGCATGGTTAGCTGCGTTCAATTGCTCAAATCTATTTAAGTGCGTCAGCTTCAAAGAAGGCTGTGTCTGCGCTGAATCTACAATTGGAACTGTCTGGTGCTTTCCCTTAAGCGATCCTTGCCAATTTGTGATTGAACAAGGAAGAGGGCATTCATTATCTACCAGAAAGGATCGATAGGGTGTGCGGCCGAGCAAGGTCGATAATTCCAGTGGGTGAAAGTCCCACTCCGGCAAGGTAGGCCAGCCATCGGATAGCAAGTATCGGGCAGGCGGGAGCGATCCTGCAAGGCTCGGGGTCATGCAAGGCTCGGGGTTGTTGAGGTTCCGGTAGGCGCTCCCACAGATGGAGATGCATGGGGGGGGATGGGCGCACATCAATGACTGGGGTGAGGTGGAGAGGCTAAAAACCGGTGTAAGGGAATATGTGAAGGTAAGGGAATATGTGAAGGTAAGGGAAGATGTGAAGGTAAGAGAGGTAGACTAGATGACGATAAACCTTGAATACCTGAAAGGCAGGCTGTCTGCAGCTAAGCATGAATGTTCAGTGGATCTTGATTGTGCTTTTGCTGAGCAGATCCTTGCTTCAACTTCTTTTGAAGAGAGAGCTACTAGCCTGGAAAGATATTTGGTTTCTTATGCCATAAATCGCTCTAGATCTAGAGCTGCTTTTGCTGAAGAGAGTGACTTGGAAGTTTATGGCTTAGAGAGTTTGATAAAAGTTCTCGAAAAAGTGGACCCTGATAGTTATATTGATTTTTATGAGGTGGCAACAGATAAATATGCAGGGACTTTCTTTGTCTATATGTGCGAATTAGTTGGTTATGGTTTTGTTCGTAGAGGTAGTGGAAGCTCTAGAAGAGGGCTTTGGCTTAATGGCGAACAAGAGCAGTAAACGCAAGGAGCTCGCCAGCGATCGATAGTATCGATAGGGCCGGAATTTAATGCCGCTACCTTAAGCCGAAAATCGGAATATTTGTAGGATGGGCAAAGCGTAGCGTGCCCACCAAGGTCCCGGAAGATGGGCATGTCGCTACGCTCCTTTGCCCATCCTACGACCGAAACAATGCTTAAGGTAGCGGTATTAGGCTCGAACTCGATTGAAAAAACAATGAAAACAACCACGACTAGATTGTCCTGAGGCAGCTGAATCCGGGCTCATTAGAGTCGGCGTTTTCCTGGAAAACAGGTTCATGAATCTTGGCCCCGCCGACGGCCAAAGCCGGGGAACCGGGATGTCGGAGAACAGTAAACCTCCAGCAGCCAGCCGGGAAACCTGCGCTGTGGGAGCCTGCCCTACAGGCGATTGTGACGGTGCTATCGGTAGAATCAGTTTCGCCAGCAGGGCTGGCTCCTATGGGGGAGATGTGTGCCATTCAATCCTGACTTTTACCTGTTTTGACAGAATTGCTGACAACACTCAGCAGGAAATTGACAACACAGAGACCGTTTATTTTTGCGGATTAAGACCAATGAGAAAAATCCTACTACTTATAGCACTCCTGTTCTGCACGTCGACGCTGGCCGAAGACCGCCAGTTGCTGCAGGGCATCAGGGTGATCACCACGGCGGTGGCAGATAAGAAGGCAGTGATCAAGCTGCCTCAGGAGAAGGTTCGCCTGGTAGCCCCGGGGGATTCCCTGGTAGAGGGCCGCTACACCGTGCGACAAATCCTCGGCAACCGGTTGGTGCTGCAGGAGCAGGGCAGTGCCGGGAAGGCCGGTGACTTGCTGTGGGTGTATGTATCCCGGGAGGGCGAGGCCTCGCGGATCCAGCGGCTTTCCTCCCGGCCCTCGGCAACCGCATTGGTGCCGGGCCTGACCGAGAGCCTGATCGGCGAGGGCGCTCCGGTGCCGAAACAGTAGGTCGGCAGGGAATCCCTACCCAGTCCCCGTTTTGCCCGCCTATGCCTGTAGGCGTGAGCCCGCGGTTGGGGGCCTGTTGCGCTTCAAAGGCTGGCGGAGTCGCGGGAATGAGGTAGGGGCGCCTGTACCCGATGTGGGGCAGGACACAAGAAACAAAAGAATTGAAAGCAGTTTGCGCATTACCATTAGGGGAAATTATGTTCGGGTTTGCTAAGTGGGTTAGCCGCGGTAACAAGGTTGCCGGTGCGGCCCTGGCGACATTGAGCCTGTGCTGGAGTTCGCAGGGCCTCGCCGGCGCCTCCGGCGGCGGCGAGCCGTTTGAGATTCCCCAGGGGGCCTACCTGGCCGAATTCGTGGAGGACCGCGACGGCATCTCGGTAATGCGCTTCAGCGGCAACCTGGATCTGAATCTCGCCGACGGCTCCCTGAACCAGGCCGCACGCGCAGTGATCGCACAGGAGTTCTATGAACACCATCCGGATATCTACGATTTTATCGTAGTGTTTTCCTCGTTCGAATACGATACCGGCGATGCGCTGGCGTTCCATATCGGTGCCCGCAACGACGTGCAGGGGATCGGTAAGCCGCAGTTCGATCTCAGCCAGTCTTACGGTAGTGATGGCCGACTGCGTGGCTATATCGATATGGCAGCCGCCAGCCGCTACGAGTTGAGTCCGCTGGAGCCGGCATTCGACAACGTTCTTACGGTGCTGGCCCACGAAACCCTGCACAACTGGGCCGCTCAGGTGGAGGTTCAGAAAGAGGGGCAGGCGCCCAGCGATATCCTGCTGGGCAAGGACGGTTCCCACTGGAACTTCTTCCTTGATTCCCGCGCTTCGGTCGAGTACGGCCACCGTTGGCGCGACAATGGCGATGGCACCTTTACCGCCGTTGCCGCCCAGCGCTTTTTCAGTCCGCTGGACCTCTACCTGATGGGCTTTAACACGCCGGAAGAGGTGCCGGGTTTTTATGTGATCCAGCCGCAGGAAGGGACTGAGTTCTCCCGCTTCGACCTTTCCCGCCCGGGTGTCACCGTTACCGGTACCCGGGAGGACTTCTCCATCCAGGACGTGATTGCCGCGGAGGGCCCGCGGGTTCCGGCGGTGGCCGATGCACAGAAAACCTTTAATTTTGCCTTTATTTACCTGGTCGATGCCCAGGAAGAGGCACGGGATATCGATGTGGCGCGCATCGGCGAGGTGCGCAAGGCCTACGCCGAGCGCTTTGCCATCCTGACCGGCGGGCGCGGTATCGCCAATATTTTTCCGCAGGGCAAGGATGCGGAGGTTGGCTCCGTCGAGGAGGTGGGCTCCAGTGATGTGACCGGCCGCCAGGACGGCGGCAACGTACAGGCCGGTGTCGAGTGGCTCACCAGCCAGCAGGATGCCCAGGGTTTCTGGGCCGACAAGACTTCCACGCGCCTGCGGGATACCACGGCGGTAATCGAGACCCTGGAAAACCTGGGGCGCAGCTACGACCGGCAGTTGGCGATGGAATGGCTGCTGGCGCAGCCGGTGGCCGACACCGACTCCATCGCGCGGGTGCTATTGGTTGCGGATGCGGGTGCGGATGCAACGGCCTTGCTGGAGCAGTTGAAGTCCGCGCAGCGGCCGGATGGCGGCTGGCCGCTCAAGCCGGGGCTCAGCAGTGATCCGCTGGACTCGGCGCTGTCGGTGCGCGCGCTGTTGCGCCACGGCGACATGGAGGGGGTTGTCCAGGCGGTGAATTACCTGAAGTCCGCACAGTTGCCCGAAGGCGGCTGGCCCGCGGTCGCCGGTGGCGCGCCGGACCTGGCCACCACCCTGTCGGTAGCGGATACCCTGCTGGCGGTAAACCCGGCGGATGTCCAGGCACGGCAGGCGGGGCAGTGGCTGGTCGCACGCCAGAATGCGGATGGCGGTTTTGGTACCGGCAGCAGTGAGATTCACCTGACCGCGGAAGTCATTCGCATTGCGGGCCTGTTGGACCTGCAACAGGCCTACAACCAGCCGCTGGCCCGGCAGTATCTGGCCGACCGTCAGTCCGAAGCCGGCAACTGGGGCGGCAGCATCTACGCCTCGGCCATGGCTGCACGGGCTTTCCGCCAATTGGAAGCCACCAACCTGCTGGTGGATCAGGTAGCGGTCAATCCGGCCACTCCGCGGGACGGCGAACTGGCGGAATTGCGTGCGGTTGTGCGCAACGACTCTGTATTGGAGGCGGGGCCGGTCTCGGCACAGTTCTATGACGGCGATCCGGAAAACGGAGGTGTTCCGATCGGTGATGCGATTCCGCTCGGGGCCAGCTCGCCAAAATCCTCCCGGGAAGTCAGCGCTTACTGGGATACCACTGATGCGAGCAGCGTCGATGGCGGGCTGCACGATATCTACCTGGTGGTGGATTCCACTTCTGTCCTGGCTGAACGCAATGAGAATGACAATACCGGCAGTGTGTCCGTCGTGGTGCAGGCGCCGGTGGACGGCGTCGAGCTGGAGCTGGATGCCCGGGCCCTGGCGGTAACCCCGACGACCACCCAACTGCTGCCGAACTCTGTGGCGGTCTCCGCGGTACTGCGCAACGTGGGCAGCGAGGCTGCGGCCAGTGTGACCGTGGAGCTCTGGCGCGGTGACGCCGGCTCCGGCGAATTGCAGGACAGCCAGCAACTGGCTGTCGATGGCCGCAGTACCGCGGCGGTCAATCTGGTGGGCTCCATCAGCGCTCCGGGCACCCAGGCCTATACCCTGGTGGTCGACCCGGCAAACGAATTTGTTGAGCAGGATAAGGGCAATAACCAGGCGGTGGTTTCGGTATCCACCGAGCCGGCGCTGGACCTGGCGGTATTCGCCGAGGATATCGCCGTTTCCCCGGCCAGCCCGTTTATCAATACCGATGCGGAATTCTCCGTGGGCATCCGCAACCGCGGCACCCAGGATTCTCCCTCCGTTAACGTGCGCTACCTGGTAAACACCGGTAGTGGGGTACAGGAAATCTATACCAGTACCGTCGCCATCGAAGCCGGGCAGACCGCGGTACAGACCATCCCATGGCGGGTGGACACCATCGGTGCCCTGGACCTGGTGGTGGAAATCGACCCCGCCAACGATGTCCCCGAACTGGATGAAGACAACAACAGCGCATCGTTTTCATTCAATACCGGCATTCAGCAGGGCACCAATCTGGTGACCAGTTACAAGGATATCCAATTCAGTAGCAGTCCCGCCTTTGAGGGTGCGGGTGTTTCCATTAGTACCGCTGTTCGCAATACCGGTACCGAAGACGCAACTTCTGTGGAAGTCGCCTTCTACGATGGCGACCCGGATGCTTCCGGCGTATTGCTGGGCACAGAAATTCTTCCTCAGGTAACAAGCGGGGAAAGTGTGCCTGTTGAATTCCTGTGGTCAGAAATTCCCGGCAATGCAGACCGCGTGATCCACGTGGTGGTGGATCCGCAGGGCAATATCGCCGAATTGGACCTGTCCGATAACCGAGCCTTCGAGAAGCTGCCGGTGGAGAGCCTGCCGGATCTGGCGGTGAGCGGTTCCAATATTGCACTGGACCCGGTATTTCCCAAGCTAAACGATACCGTCAGTGTCAATATTTCCGTGGTGAACCAGGGTAATCAGGCAGCAGAGAATGTCCTGGTGGAGCTCTACAAGGAGGGTGTCCGGGTAGGCGACGCCACCTTGGTTCAGGTGGCCGGCAATAGCTCCGCCGTTGCCAGTATTCCGGTGGTCTTCGACCAGCAGGGACGCCAGGATCTGCGAGTGGTGATCGATCCGGCCAACAGTATCCGCGAATCCAGTACCGCGAATAACGAGGCCACGCGGCAGGTAGCGATCCAGGACGGGAATTTCTATGTGTCCGAGAAATACCTGTCCCCGGAGGGGGACGGGTCGCAGGACACCACGGAATTCTATTTCAACCTGCCGGAGGCCCGGCGGGTTTCCGTGGAGCTGTTGGACAAGTACGACCGTGTAGCCCGGCGTTGGGAAGAGGATTTTGCCAGCCCGGTCAGTGCCGGCAGCGTGCGTTGGGACGGTCGACGCCAGGGTGGTTCAGTGGCCTCGGACGGCAACTTCCGCTTCGTCGTGCGGGGCGAGACAGGTGATGTTCTCGGCCAGGCATCCGTGGTGGTGGACACCAACCGCTCTTCACTGTCGGAGGCGATTGGCACACCCTATGGGCTGGAGCGGAACTTGACCTGCCGGATTGGCAAGGTCCTGCAACCTGAATATCGCGAGAGTGGGAGCAGCAGCGATCAGGCGATCGGCTCGGGCTACCGGGACCTGCTCGCCTACAGTCCGGATGACCAGTATATCTATTTTGCCACTTACCTGGACCCTTACGAGGATGACGGCCAGACCTATACCACCAATGAAAAGGTCAAGCACCCCTCCGGCGTTTATCGTGCCCTCCGGGACGGGACCCAGGTCGAGCGGATACTCCCCTACGGAGATCTCGATACGCGAAAAATAACCAAGTTGACACCGTCACCCGATGGGCAGCGCCTGCTGATTTCCACCAATGACAATCACCCGGGTAGGGAACGCATTAATCCCCAGTTCTGGCTGGTCAACACCGTTGGATTGGATGTGGAGCGGATGCAGGAGCTGACGGACGGGTCCAGGACCCGTTATATCGGTGATGCCGTTTTTACCAAGGGCGGGGAGCGCATTGTCTATGTGGTTACCGATGGCACTCGCTGGTCCGAAAACGATTATGAAGTTTACTCGCTTGACCTGACTAACACTCCATACACCAGTGAACTGGTGGGGGTGATTCCGGACCAATCTCGTTCCGACACCTTGCGGCTGGATGTGAACAAGACCGGCGACCGCGTGTTGGCGCATTTCAGGGGAAATTATGAAAACAGAAGGTTTTCCGATTTTTATCAGCAATCGCGCCCGCAAGCCTACCTGATTGACGTTGACGCCAACACCATCTCCGGGCTGGGAGAGGCCGCGGTGGTGGCCTGGTCACCGGAGGGTAACCGGCTGGCGCTGGCTCAACACGTTGAGCGCGGTGTGCAGTTACTCGACAAAGACGGCAATCTGGTGCAGGAGTATCCGTTGCCGGCCCAAGCCACCAATGATTACGAACAGTTTCTGCGCAGCGAATTCGATCACAAATACTGGGGTATTTTCCGCGGTGTGACGTGGAATCCCGACGGCAGCGAGTTCGCGGTGCTGTTCGAGGATCATGCCAGATACATGCTGTCGGGCTATTTCAGCGGGCCGGGCGTCCACCCGATGGACGCCTACTTCGATATCTCCGGGGAGGATTTCTCCGATATCGGCGGCCTTTACACCGTGGACCTGCAGACCGCCGAGGTGCGGCTCCAGGCCCGGGCAGCGCCACTGCCTTTCCCTTATTATGGTGATAGTGGAAGGCTGCGCTCGTTCCACATCTCGGTCTGGGACGGCGAAAGCTGGACCAAGATCGAGGAGGTGCACCTGGGATCGGCACTGGAAACGGTACGGCTTCCGATATCGGAGGCCCGCGTCGACGCCAATGGACAGGTAAAAGTAAAAATCCAGCAGCTTGGCCATGAGGAAGCCCAGATAGAACTGGCGGCCCTCGAAGTCGGTGGCCGGCTCCTTGCCCCGGAATCGGCCGTCTCTCAGCAGACCGGCCGCGAGTTGGCGGAACTGGTGGCCGCAAGCGATAACCGCTGGGCGGACGTCTGGAACCAGACGGTGGAATTTACCTGGAATGTAGGATCGGACGCAGAGCCGCGGAACCTGGTTTTCTCCGCGCGGGAGTCTTCGCCATCGAAGTTGCCCCTGGTGCATTTCTCATATCCCGACAAGAGCGGCTACTACGAATTTCTTCTGGGTGGTGGGGCCAATATCGCGGTAGATGGAATAATGAATACCGGCGATGATCTCGGCAGCCCGGCGTTCGTCACCTTGACAAAACCCGATACCGGGCATCCGGATGAAAACGTCTACGGCTATATCGGTTCCGACCACAAACACCTGAAAGTAGCGGTGGACTTTACCGTCGATACCACGGACGGCGTGGACGACTGGGCCAGCGTCGAAATACTGACGGACAGTGGTTGGAGAACATTTACGCTCAATGGCCACGACGATACCTGGGGCGCGGTCAGTTTTGTCCAGACCAGTAATGCGCCCTGGGAGCATCACTACTATGAATTCGAGATACCACTGAGCGAAATTGGCAAGTCTGTCGGTGAGGTGATCCAGTACCGGGTGCATGCCTTCGGATCGGCGGCCGGGAACGATTATGAAGATTACCTGACTTTCCTTGGCCGGCTCGGCCTGCGGACCAACGACAGCGGCTACTACTTTGACGGGGAGACCCCGGTCTTCCTGTGGAGTACCGACTATTATTGGTACCGGGATTCGCTGCACACCACCCTGGAATGGCTGCCGGGCGCACGGGAGGTGCTTCTGGGGGGCTACCACCCCGATGCCTTGGACGGCATTAATTTGATCAGTTTTGATCAGCCGGCTGCCAGTAAATTTATTTATGAGGACCGCGGTTACCGTGGGGGGAGTCAGGCTCCCACGCTCACCAATACCGGCAAGTTCCTGGCTATGTATCAGGACCAATTCGACAACCGCTGCGCCGATGGGGAAAGCTACGGGTTCAAGCAGTTTCGTTCATTGCTGAATGGTACCGCGGACCTCTTCGCCGTACGCTCCATTTCCGAGGGGGGCGTGATCTTGCGCGGTTCGGCGATGGACAAGAACTTTGCCAGCTATACGCTCGAGTACTCCACCGAGGCCGCTCCGGACAACTGGCGGCAGATAGTGCCCGCCGCCGGTGAGCCGGTAATTGATGGCAAGTTCACTACCTGGGTGGCGCCTGGCCTCGGGCGTTACAATATTCGCCTGACCGTCAAGGACCTGGCGGGCAACGTACGCCGGGAGATTCGCTCCATCGCGGTGTCCGAGTCGGCCAGTATTCGCAATGTGTATCGCCAGCCGGCGTACTTCTCGCCCAATGGTGACGGGGTCCAGGATACGGCCGCACTGCATTTTACCGTGGCGGAGCCGGTCAACCTGTTGGTGGAAGTGCTGGATTCCGAGCGCAATGTAGTCCGGCAGTTTGAGAATTCCTATTCCGATATCGGCGCCGATGAGGTGATCCTCTGGGATGGCCGCAGCGATGCGGGGCAGCTGGTACCGGAAGGGGAGTACACCTTAAAGGTCCAGAAGTACGAGTATCAGGTGATTCTGGATGTGACACCTCCGGTTATCGATTCCCGGGTGAATTCCCTGTTGGTGCCGAAACCGGAGCTGGTTGACGGAGAGGATTCCTGTATCCCCAATTTCGCCAGTGCCACGGCGGATATTTGCCGGGTTGAGCTGGATCGGAAGATCGGTGCGGCCCTGGATGATGCCTACGGTATCGAGTCTTTCGGTCTCGAGTACCGGCGTCTCGGGGAGGCCAACTGGTCGGAGCTTCCGGTGTCGGAAGGCTATGACGAGGCCACGGTAGTCTTGCCGGGGCGGGGGCAGCAGAAGCGTTCGCTCGGGGAACTCCAGGGCGGGGACTACCGGTTCGTCGTGGCGGACTACGCCGGCAACCGCAGTACCCTTACCGTGCCCGCCGGGTTGAAGAGGCACCAGCTGTATATCACCGGAGCCCAGTTGGAGAATGTGAATTTCCGCGATGCGCCACTGGGCACTTTGCGGGAAATTGCCGGTATATCCATTCCATACCTGGACACCGGACTGGATGCGCGCCTGTCTGCCAACCTGCCCGACCTGGCACCGACCCTGATCGAGCTGTCCTCCACCCTGGAATCGCCGGTGGCTTCCGTCGATGTCCTGCTGGATGAAACCGACGGCGACGGGAAACTGTTGGGCGAGCCGACCATCGTGACGCCCATCCGGGCGGTATTGAGACGTGCCGTCGGGTGCAGCACCGAGTCTATCTGCTTCGAATACGCGGACCCCTCCTCCCTGGACGAGCTTTCCCGAGGTAGCAGCTACCTGGTTTGGGACCCGGCCAACGCTGAACTGGGTGACGGGGAACACTTCCGCCTTTCGGTCCGAGTTCGCGGCATCGATGGCAATGAATTTGTCTCCAATCCGGTAGCCCTGAGTGCGGTCTCGGATATTTTCGGTATCCGGGAAGTCATTGTTGCCCCCGACAACCCGGACCTGCTGCCGGAGGTGGATTTTTTCGCGCAGGCCGCGCCGGGCCCCGAGGATATCCTCGCTCGCGAGAAGTATGACGGTGGCGCTGTGCATGTGTCGGAGCGTGTAGTGCCCGCGGAGTATGACAAGTACGTGGTGGTGGTGGCGACTGCACTGCCGGGAGAGATTGGCCGGGTCGAGTTGACCGGTAGCAGTGAAGACCTGCCGGAATTCGCCATTGCCCGAGCCGACATTACCGGGCATACGGCGCTCAGGTACAAGTTTGATGGTGGCGTTGCCGGTTTCGCCTATGCGCTGGATGCCTCCATCCTGCAGGAATGCCAGAGTTACTCGCTCAGAGCCAGATTCTATCGCGCGGACAACCCGGAAACGGCCGAGGATGAATCCGGTGAACTGTTGACCGAAGTTTCCGTCAACCTGGAGGTCCCCTGTGTGGAGGTCCGTGCCAGTGTGCTGCCCGAGTTGTCCGAACAATGCGACACGGCTTCGCCCAATCGCCTGTTGTTCCGCATGAAGGCCGCAGGGGCAAGCGAGGCCCCGACCCCGGGAGCCGCCGCGCTGCTCAGTGAAGTGGATTTGGTAACGCTGACCCTTGCCCGCCGGGACCAATCCACTGGCGAGTGGACCGATGTGCTGTACAACGTCAACGAACCGGTATTTGGCGGTGAATACGACTTTGCCCTGGACACCACGGATTTTGCCGCCGGCAAGGAAGAGTTCCTGGTCGAGTTTGTGGATACCCTGGGTCGTGACTATAAAAAGCGCCTGGCCGCATTTATCGACAAGACCGCGCCGGAGATCCAGATTGAGTCCCCCGGCGCCGGCGACCAGGTTTGTGCCGTGCACCTGCCGCTGGAAGACGAGACCGCGAATGTCGTGCCCGTGTCCGGCAGGATCCGCGGTGATTCCCCCATGGTTTATTACGGGACTGCCGCCGCGGAATTGGTAGGAACAGAGGAGCCGGGCACGTTTACGAGCGGATTTGTTCCCGGCTATATCCGCTCCGGTGCCGATGGAACACCGCAGTCTGCCTTTACCTGCGCGGGCTCTTCGGGTGGTTCGGTAACCGGCCAGGATTGTGCGGTCGATGTCAGCTGGCCGTCGCAATATGCCGGCAAGTCGCCGGTGCGTTTCCCGTCGAGCGGTGAATACGTCGCGCTCGGCTCGCTGGGCGTACTCCCGACCCGCCATAGCGGTACCCTGGAATTCCACTATTCCGCCCATGACTGGAGCGGTATCCGTGCCTGTCGTTCCGTGGAAATCGATGTGGATGCCGACGTAACGGGTTTCACTTCACAGGTCGGCGGTGGAGCTCCAGGTGCCGGAAGTTACGTTTACAGCGGCACCGGCTATTCGCGAGTGCCTGTATTCGCCCCCCTGCTGGGCAATGAGTTCTCCTTGATCCGGACCTCTTTCGCCGTGGAAGAGGCGGTTGAGGCGACGCTGTCCGTTTACACCACGCAACCGGACCCGGAAAACATCGAGGGACTCTCGCTCGGCGAGCTGACGGCTACCCCGGTATCCGGGTTGGCGGCGCTCGAGGGAGAGACCATCCTGGAATTTGATGGCCGCGATGACGGTGGCAACCCGCTTGCAGATGGCATCTACCTGTTGCGCCTGCAGGTGACCGATGCCTGTGGCAACAGCCGCGTTGCCGAACACCTGGTAGAGATCGACAACACCGCCCCGCTGGCTTCACTGACTTACCCCGTCTCCGGTACGCCCATCGGCCTGCTGGTCGATGTGCTGGGCAGCGCCAGTGATCGTCACCTGGCCGGCTACCGTGTGGAATACCGGCGGTCCGGCGACGCCGGCTACCTGGAAATTGCTTCCGGAAGAGCGCCGGTGAGCGATGCTGTACTGGCCAGTGACTGGAACACCTATGGCTTGGCCGGTGAGCTGGAGTTGCGGGTATTGGTGACCGATATCGTGGGCCACCAGTCCGTCGCCCAGGAAACCTTCACGGTGCCCGAGCGCACGGACCTGATTTCCGAACTCGAGGTGATTGAGCCTTTCTTCTCCCCCAATGGAGATGGAGTCAAGGACACCAGTGGTATACATGTGCGGTTCGAACAGCCGGTGCTGGCGACTGCCACCGTGGGCGATACTCCGATTGTGGAGGCCGTCGCGTATGAGGCTGGTATTCACCGTATTCAGTGGGACGGTCGTCTTGCCAACACGGTACAGCCGGATGGAACCTATGAGATCGTGCTGGCGGTGGAGAGCCAACTGGTGTCCGGCTTGCGGCAGGAAGAGCAGGTTTCCCTGGCGCTGGATAATACTTTGCCGACACTCCTGCCGGACAATACTGAAGGCGGCACGGCCTGGGTTATGGGCGGGGAGAGCCTGGTGGGAACGGTCAACGATACCCACCTGGAAAACTACGCATTTACCGTGACCGATGGCCCCAGCGCTGTTGGTCAGGTGGTGGCTACCGGTGCTGTGCCGGTAGTCTCCGGTACACTGCTGGATACCGGTTCCGGCCCGTTTGTCGACGATGGCGAGTACCAACTTGGTATCGCCGTGACCGATAAGGCCGGCAATCGGACGCGGCAGGAGATACAGCTGGTTATCGATAGCACGCCTCCTGTGGCGCGTATCGATGACCTGGTGTCGGGGAATTTTGTCAGCGGCAGCCTCCAGGTAAACGGTGCGGCCACTGATGACTATCTGAAGTCCTACACCCTCCAACTGGTGGGTGCGAGCGGCGGTAGCGCCAGCCTGTCCCAGGGAGAATCCGCGGTGGAAGGCGAGCTGGGCGCATGGGTGAGTACGGAGGCCCCCGATGGCGAGTATCGCCTTGCATTGGTGGCTGTCGATTTTGCGGGCCACGAGACTTCAACTGGAGTCGACATTGTCGTCGACAACACTCCGCCGGAAGTCTCTGTCATCCAGCCCCGGGACGGAGGTTACCTGACAACTGAAGCTGGTTTTACCGGTACGGTGGCGGATTCTCACCTGAAGCAGTATGAATTGGCGATAGCGGCGGGATCCGTCAGCGACAGCGATGATCCCCGCTTCCAGATTCAGTCTGTGGGCGCGGGCAATATTAGCGGCGGTTTCCTGGGAGAGTGGGCCAGCCCGCCGCAGGATGGCCCCTATACCCTGAAACTTTCGGCAGTGGACAAGGCCGGCAACCGCAACCGGGTGCTGGTGCCATTCGAACTGGATACGACGCCGCCGGATTCCCCGGTGCTCGAGGAGGTGAACCTCGACAAGGAGGCGCAGCGGGGCGATCTCACCTGGTCCGCGGTAACCGCGGACGATCTGGCCGGTTACCTGGTTTACCGCAATGGCCAGGCGATAACGCCCCAGCCACTGGAAGCGACCAGTTTCCAGGACGAAAACCTGCCGGAAGGGGAATATCAGTACTATGTGGTTGCCGTTGACCAGGCGGGCAATGCCAGCCAGCCTTCGAATGCGCTCGACCTGGTGCTCGACCTGACCCCGCCGGATGTGTGGATTGCATCGCCGGCGGCTGACAGTGTGGTATCCGGGCTGGTGAATATCCGCGGTACCGCCCACAGCGCAACAGACTTCCGGGCCTACCGGGTCTACGTGGAGGACGCCCAGGGTAATGCCACTTTGCTGGTGGAATCCTCGTTGTCCCTCAGCGCTGAGGAACTGGCCCAGTGGGATACGCTTTCCCTTAAGGACCCGGCGGGTTACACCATCCGTCTGGAGGCAGAGGACACTTACGACAATGTGGGCAGTGTGTCCGTGAGAGTATTTCCGGATAACCTGGCCCCGCCCGCGCCGCAGAACCTGCAGGGCACATTGAGCGGAAGCGATGTGAGCCTTACCTGGGATGCGCTGGCCGGTGTCGATGACCTGGCGGGCTATCTGGTTTTCCGTGGTGAGCAACTGCTGGGAGCCTCCGATATCACGCTGGACGCCTTGTTGCCCTACGCCCGGATGGAGAATTCGGCGGCGGACAATGATCTGGTGGACGGAACCTACGTGTATTCCGTCTATGCGATTGATACGGCGGGCAATATCAGCGAGCCCTCCGAGCCGGCCGAGGTCAGCGTCGACACCGGAGCGCCCCAGGCGGTGATCGTCTCACCCGCAGTCGGCTCGAGTTTCGAGTTTGCGACGGAACTGACCGCGGAAGTAAATGCCAACGATGTAGCCAATGTGCGCTTCGAGTACCGGGCCAGCGGTGACACTCAGTGGTTACTGGCGGGGGCCGATTCCCGCGAGCCCTTCACAATAAGTTGGGATACCTCGGCGCTTGCTTACGGTGCTTATGAACTGAGGGCGGTCGCTACGGATACCGCCAATAATACGGATCCGGATCCGGCAATGATCGCGGTTTCCAAGGCTGACCTGATGGCTCCTCCGGCAGTGGCGAGCCTGGACCTGTCCGTGGACGGCGGCACTGTCTCGCTGGAATGGCCGGCAGTTGAAGCCGAGGACCTGGCTGGTTACCACATTTACCGTTCACTTGAGAACAGCAGCAGCCCAATGCTGCTGACTGCCACGCCGGTGAGTGGTGTTACCTACCTGGACCAGGGCGTGGCGGACAACAGCTACCGCTACCATATTGTGGCCGTAGACATGGCAGGCAACGAGGCCGACCCGAGTCCCGAAGCCTCGGCAACGGTCTTTACCCCGGTGGTCAATACTCCCTGGACACCCACCTCGGAGGCCAGCGTGGCTTTCCATGTGGAAACCCTGCCGGGCCACGACCTGACGCTGGAACGGTTTGACGGCGGCACCTGGGTATCGGCCACCAATATCCCGACCGGGGACGCCGGCACAGTGGATATTCCCGACTTTGCTCTCGCGAGCGGGGAAAACCAGCTTCGCTTTACCGTAGTGTCCAGCGAGGGCAACCGCGGCAAGCCGGTGAGTCGCCGGATCTATAAGGCCCCGCTTCCGTCGGCGGTGAATGGTGTGGAGGCCGTTGAGAGTTCTTCTGACGGGGTGGACGTCAGCTGGCTGGAAAATGATGTCGGGGAGGAAATTTTCGGATACCGCCTGTTCAGGGATGGTGCCGCTGTCGACGATACCTATGAGCCATTCGTTGCCGCTGTTACAGCCGAACCCAACAATTATTACACCTCATTCGCGCCCACCCGGGCCGTCAACGACAATTATTCTCAATGGCGGCCAACGGAGTTGCCGGTCACACTTGAACTCGGGTTTGATGAACGCCACCTGTTCACCCAGGTCGATGTGCGCTGGTTCTCCCCCTTCGAGCAGTCGTCCGACTATGCACTCTATGGTTGGGATGGGGCCGACTGGACCTTGTTATATACCGCGCAAAACACCTCGGAAGAACCTGTAAATCAGTTGGTGCTGGAGCGTCCATACCTGACAGACCGGCTCAAGATCGAGTTCAGGAAGCCGCGGGGTTTTGACGCCTTTGGCCGGATCCGCCTGGAGGATATCGATATCACGGCGATTCCGGTGGTAGCCGGCGCGCAGCAATCCGACCCGGAAGTATCCCGAGGCGAGTATGCGTACCAGGTATCGGCGGTGAATACCTGGGGCCTGGAAGGTCCCCTGTCCGATCCGGCGGAAATCACAATGGGCGACTTTACCGCACCGGAGCCGGTGGTACTGAGCGGCGTGGGCCAGGAGAGCTCAGTGCAGCTGAGTTGGACTGCGAGTGTGTCCGCAGATGTGAACGCCTATACCGTCGAGCGCAACGATGTGCAGGTCGCCTCTGCCTCCGGCACTTCCCTGGCTTACACCGACCCGGATCTGGCAAACGGGACCTACCGTTACCGCGTATTCCCCGTGGATACCGCGGGCAATGTGGGTGCGGCTTCCAATGCTGTGGACGTGGTCGTCAATGTATCCCCGCTGGGCGCCCCGGTTTCCCTTCGGGCGGTCAATGATGAGACAACAGGTAATATCTCGCTGTCATGGCAGCCCGCACCCGGGACTACGCCGGCCAGCTATACACTGTTCCGCTCGCTGGAATCCGGCACGGGTTACAGTGAAGTGACAACTACGCCGGAGCAGGATTACCTGGACCGGGATGTACAGTCCGGGACGACCTACTTCTATGTAGTAAAGGCGGTTGATTCCCTGGGTAATCAGGGCCTGGCTTCGGAGGAGGTCAGCGTGACATCCCTGGATACGCAGATCGGGGATACCCACATCCTGATGCCGGATCCGTCGCTCAGCCATACCCTGCGTGGTTCGGCAGTCGGTGTCTCGGGAACCGCGGAGCCCGGCGCCAACGTATTCCTGATGAAGGACGGGGAAGTGATTTCCGAAAGCCCGGCAAGTGCCTTGGAGGAGTATTCTCAAATAGCTTTCGAGGAAATCTATAGTGTCGTGACCGGGTTCGATGGCTCGATCTTGATGGCTGGGCAGGACATTAACTCTGAGGCTGGATATTTCCTGTATGCCAATGGCGTGTGGCGAATGCTCGATGGGGAAGAGATTTCCAGCAAAATCGGTAATCCCGTGCTCGATGGGGGTGAGATTGGCGACGAAATCGGTAATCCCGTGCTCGATGGGGAAGAGATTGTCGGCGAAATCGGTAATCCCGATACTGACGAATTTATCCTGTTGCCGGGTGGTATATTGATACGCGATTACTTTAGCGGGGCACTGTATCGGTACGACTTGCAGGCCGACACCGTCACCAGGGTTACACAGGGAGAACTCTCCGACTTGATTGATATCAGGGGTTATATCCCGCGGCTGAACGCACTGGTACTGGAAACCTCTGTCTTTGCTGCAAACAAGTACTTGTTGCTATACCTGGATGATTTTTCACTGGAACCCCTGCCGCTGCTTGGTGATGACTCTTTGGCGGTCGCTGTCAGTGGCGAGAGGATCCTCTACACATACGAGGACCCCGATAGCGTGACCGAACGCTGGAGTTTGTATTCCTACGAGGTGGAATCCGGCGAAAACCGCTTTATCGCGGGTATTCCCGAATCCCGGTCCGCGCGGGTTTACATGGGGAGCAATGACAAGCACGCGCTGGTCGAGTCGACCAATATCGACACGGGCTCGACAGATACATTCCTCGTGAATATCGAGGACAGCTCTCTAACGGAGTTGATGCCGGAGTTTGCTAATGTATATCCATTGGGACTATCGCTCGACGCGGGGAGAGCCACTTTAGCGACCTATGATGGTAGTCGGCAGCAGAATTATCTCCTGGATATCGATAGCGGTGAGATGGTCGAGTTTAACGAGGATTGTTATTGGACCAGTATAGGTGCCTTGTGTACCAGCTACCCCTACGCCTCCCTGCTTCCGGAGACGGGTTCCTTCCACTTCAGTTCGCAGCCGCTACAGCTGGGGGAAAACCTGTTCACGGCATTTGCCATGGATGCGACCGGTAACCTGTCGACCGACAGCGAGACGCTGGTGGTCAACCGCAAGGGCAGAAGGTTGGGGGACCTGGTGGTGAGCCTGACGCCGTCACCGACGATCCTGAATGAAGGCAACAGCACTTCTGTCAACCTGACTGTGGGCAATGAAGGAGAAGCCGGCACGCTGGGAACTTCCGTCCAGGTCGTAGCCGTCTTCGAGGACGGCGTCTTTGAGGAGATCGGTGATGTGGCGATTGCGCCGCTGCCGGTTGGTACCGCCGTTGATTACTCTCTCAACTGGCAGCCCCGGAACACGGGGAGCTACCAGGTTATTGCGACAGTGGACCCGGACCTGCTGGTTGAGGAAGCCTCCGAGCTCAATAACACCTCCCTGGCCACGGTGGACGTTATCGGGCAGGCGGGGCCGCTGCTGGCCCTGGAGCTCTATGGCTCCCAGTCGGCACCCTACCAATTCAGTGCCGATACCGGCATCAGTGGTCAGCTCAAGCTGGTGAACGGCGGCCCGGTGCTGTCGGGAGAGCTGAAGCTGTCCGTGGTGGATGCGCAGGGGTATCCGGTTTCAACCCTGTATTTCGAGTCCCTGGACGGCCTGCCGTTTGGCGGCGCCGTTGAGCAGGATTGGGTCTGGGATACCGGCAGCACCTGGGCCGGCGACTACAAGCTGGTGGCGTCACTGTTGCCGGCTGGCGGCACGGAGATTACCGATGAGGTGGCGTTCGGGATTCTCCCGGACACGGAGATAGTCTCTGGAATCTCCAGCGGGGCGAGCAGCTACCGGCCGGATGAATCCGTACGGCTGACCTCGGTACTGCGGAATGCCGGTTCCAACCAGGTGTTTGGCGGCGGCCGGCTGCGGGTCTCTGTGACCGATTCCACGGGGGCGCAGGTGTTTACCAGCGAGCGCGAGGTGGGCGAGATCATGCCGGCGGGGCAGTCTGTATCCGGTGTGGACTGGGCTGTGGATGGGGCGCCCGCCGGTACCTACACCGCGGCTCTTGCCTTGATGGAAGGAGCTGCAGTGGTATCTCAGGCGCAAACCCGGTTCACCGTGCGGGCGGCGGCGCCGGTACTGGAGGGTGTGCTGGAACTGCCCGTGGCTAGCTTGCCCCAGGGGGATGCGATTGAAGTGAGCTACACCGTCCGCAATGCCTCCAATAGCGGTGCCCCGGCCACCAGCATTTTGGTGGAAATGACCAACGTCACAGATGGCGGTGTCGCCGATACGGCCACGGCGGTGTTCAACGTGGACAGCGGCTCCGTGATCAGTAACCAGGCCAGCCTCTCGGGCGACCAGTCCATTGGCAGCTACCAGGTTGTGCTGAAAGCCACGTTTGTCTATGAGGGCGTGACTTACAGTGCCGAACTGGCTCGCGGTTCCGTGGAGATTGTCGACGGCGAACCGCCGGAAGTCTCCCTGGTTTACCCGGCGGAGGGCGCGGTTGTGAAAGGGGTGGCGAACCATGTGCGCTTGCGTGCGACTGACAGTGTTTCCGGCGTCGAACTGGTGGAAGCCAGCCTGAATGACGGGGACTGGAAAGAATTCGACAAGAGCGAGACATTGGCCAGCGAGTACCTGGCGCCCTTGGCTGGGCTGCCGGATGGCGACTACAGCCTGCAGGGCAGGGCCGCGGACGGGCTGGGCAACCTCAGCGACGCGCTCAGTGCGACCTTCTCCATCGATAATACCCCCCCGAGCATTGCGGTAAGCGGTGTGGACGACGGGGTGGTGTACAACGCGGCGGTCTCCCCCGAGGTACAGGTAACTGATCTGCACCTGGTGGAGTCGAGCCTGATGTTGAACGGCGCAAGCTTCACCTCCGGTTCCCCGGTAGAGGCCGATGGCGAGTACCTGTTGGAGATCACCGGGCGGGACCAGGCTGACAACTTTGCCAGTCGGATCGTCCTGTTCCAGGTCGATACCACTCCGGCGCAGATCTTCGTCGAGGGCATTACCGATGGGGCTTCCTACAATACCGCGGTCGCACCGGTTGTGACGGTCACCGATGCGGGGGAGACGACGCTGGATCTCAGCCTGAATGGCCAGCCGTTTGAGTCGGGCAGTGCGGTTGCCGAGGAGGGCAGCTACCTGCTCGAGGCCACCGCGGTGGATCTGGCCGGTAACCTGAGCCAGGCCTCCTGGCAGTTCACGCTCGACCTGACTCCGCCGGCGGTGCCACTGGTTGTTGAGCCGGCGAGTGGTGCCACGGTGGACACCGACCTGGTGACGCTCCGTGGTACCGCGGAGGCGGAAAGCCTGGTGTCACTCAGTGATGGCACACAGGTTCGGGTGACCCATGCGGACGACCAGGGGGTATTCGAGTTTGCCGACGTCCCGCTCACTAGCGGCGCCAACACCTTCAGCCTTTGGGCAGAGGACAATGCCGGCAACCGTAGTGACTCGATGGATTACACTGTGACCTATGCGCCGGCGGCAGAACTTTCCCTCACTGCCCAATTGGTCACCGGCAAGCGGGTGCTGGTCTGGCTTCCGGAGAGGGATATCCATAAACATCCTTCCTGTTTGTGGGGGGAGCACCACGGGCACGATCCGTTCTATGCCCACTATGGTCACGATACCGAAGCCCTGAATACGCTGGTGGGGGCCGCTCTTGAGGAGGCCGGTTTCGATTACCTGGTAGTGCGTAACGTGGAGGAGTTCCGTGCGCAGTTGAGAGGCCAGCAGTTCGGCAGCATTCTCGTGGGGGCCCCGCATGTGGAGTTGGGACTTGGCTTGATCTTGAACGGAGAGGTCTACCTGGAAGTGCGTGGTGCAGTGGCTGCGGGCACCGGGCTTACCGTTGTTTCGACACATCCGGGTTTTGTGAAACGCTGGAGCAAGTTGTTTGGAGGGCGCCTCAAAGGTTCGCTGGATGAGGTGGACGCCCTGGAGCTGGATGGCGATTTCGGTACTCTGTCTGGCAACTGGAGCCCGTCCTATACAAAAGCCCTGCAATATGTGCCGCTCAAAGGGGGCGGGAGAGGCCGCCTCAAGTACGGCTGTGTAGCCGGCGGGAAGTGCAAGTCGGTACCGGGAGTCATCTTCAACCAGTACGCTGAGGGGAAAGTGGCACTGGTACCCTTCAATCCCGCGGCCTTGCCGGAGGATGTGATGAAGGCGTTCATCGGCGAGGCGGTTGAATATACGATGCCGGCCAAGGCATCTTTGGTGCCTGGCGGAATTGCGGAGTCCAAGTGGACACTCTCCGAGGTTTCGCCGCCTATGCACCTTGCCCTTGAAGTGGACCTGGTCGGTGATGGACTCTGGACTGATATCGGAAACGATGGAGAGATTTTCGGCGAGACTGCCCGGTGGTTGCGTTACTTGGAGGATTCCAGTCAGACCCACTTCTCTGGCTTTGTCGGTCTGACGAGTGACGCAGGGAAATACCAGCTTAATGGTCGTGCAATAGCTGGCAGTGACTTCAGCCTGCCTCCAAGCGATACAGCGGGGCTTGAGTTCGAGGTGTACCAATCCTCCGCCGAACTCGGTAACGCGCTGATCCACTACCTGGAAGCGCTCGATGTTCGTGGGTTCCAGCACTTCTTCAGAAATATAGCGATTGCTAAAGTCAAAATGGCGTTGAGTGTCGAGCTGCGAGAAAAGAGCGACGCTGAAAGGGCTATGCATTGGCTTCTGGGCGCAATTGCGATAGCGGACATTCTGGAAAGTGAAGAACTGGATCGACGGATCGGGGAATTGCTGAAGGTTTATCAGGCCGCCTGGGCCCGTCTGCCAAACGCGGCTGGCCCAAGGCCTCCGGGACATCCCTGGCAATGGTACCGTGACGGCGATTCGGGAGAGGCTCCGGGTTTCTGGGGTGTGAATTGAGTTTGATCTGGCAGGCGCTGTAAATGGCTGTAAAAAATCGCTCATGTTTGGCGAAGGGCAGATTCGCAGCAGCCTACGCCGTGGCGGGCAAAGCGCCCCGAGCTGTCAATTATCTTGCTTAATATATGGGGTTATTCTGGCGACTAAACTGGCAGAGAATAAACCAATGGCTGAGACCCTGGAGATTTTCCAACTGGCGCAATCTCTCGGCGAAGAACTGCACAAGCGCAACTGGCACGCCACCGCGGCGGAATCCTGCACCGGCGGCGGTATCGCCGCGGCCATCACCTCGGTGCCCGGCGCATCCAACTGGTTCGAGGGTTCGCTGGTCAGCTACGCCAACCGCATCAAGCGCGACTGGCTGGGTGTGGCGGAGGAGGACCTGGAAAGTTTTGGCGCGGTGAGCGAGCAGGTGGCGCGGCAGATGGCCAGCGGCGCGCTGGCGGCCATGGATGCCAATATCGCTGTGGCGGTGAGCGGCATTGCCGGCCCGGATGGCGGTACCGCGGAGAAGCCGGTGGGCACGGTGTGGATCGCCTGGGCCACATCCGCGGGGCAGGAGCCGGTGACCATCCGGGCGCAGTGTTTCCATTTCGAGGGAGACCGCGCGGCGGTCCAGGCGCAGACGGTGGCCG
>NZ_JBOFOC010000120.1:0-17097 GCF_051659245.1 Microbulbifer sp. | reverse complement strand
CCAAAGGGGGAGAGGGGACTGTCGGGGTGAGTAGTTACCCCAAAAAAACAGTTTCATCAACAGCCCTAATTGGAGAGTTCCACCCGTGGCTCCTCGAAATCGCGGCCGTCGTAGTCCGGCGCGCACTGGATGAATTTGTCCGCGGTAATGCCGGCGTTCAACAGGAAAAACTGCACGCGCTGGCCGCGGCGATCGGCCAGCTCTTCCAACTCCTCGTGTATCCCGGTGGGCGGGAAGCGGTAGAAAGTTTCCCGCGCCTTGCGGCTGCCGCGCATGCCCGGAGTACTGGCGGGATACAGCGCAATCCAGTCCCGGGCGGTGGCGACACCGCAGATGCCCGGCCGCGCATCCGGGTGCTCTCTTAATGTAGACACCACTTCCGCCAGTTGCTCCCTGGCCTCCGGGCTCAATTCGTCGCTGCCCGGGGCAAAGGGTACAGGTTCAAAGCGCACGGCGCGCAAACGCTCCCAGGCCAGGCGCGCGAGGGTGTAGAAGCCCAGTGGCGTAAAGTAGCTGAACAGCGCCTCCATGATGGCACGCTGCAGCAGGTCGCCGAAAATAAAGCTGAAGGAGAATTTCGGGTCGTAGAGATCGCCGGTTATCGGCATGGAGAAACGCACGTTGCCCTTGCCGTCGCGCAACAGGGACAGGGCGATATTCAGGGGAATGAACGTTTTTTCCACCGGCAGGGAATCCCCGTCGCGCACGCGGCGCACTTTGATTTTGTTCAGCACGATTTCGGAAAGGGCATCCACCTTGTTGTCCACGATGCGAATATCCATCGTGGCGTCCACCTGCCCTTGCAGGATCTTGTAGCCCAGCAGGTTGGCCACATAGGGGCTGGCGGGAATCAGGTTGACGTTTTTGAGATAACCCGTCAGGTTGGCGTCCCATTTCCGGGTGTCCTTGTAGTCGATAAACCCCGCCAGCTGCACTTCCCCCAGGCCCCCGGGGCGGGCATTCAGCAGCAGGATGGCCGGCGGGTGCAGCGGGTGGTTGCTGGCGTTGATCAGGCGCAGGGTGATCGCACGCACCGGCAGCCGGCTGTGGAACCGGCCCAGGTGATCGATCCAGGTAAACGTGCCACTGTCGATATTGATCTCGCCGATGCGGTAGCGGAATTTCAGCTTTTCGGTAACCGCCTCTCCCGCCCTGGCCAGGGTCGGCATTTCGCCGGTAAGGGCCGCCACCTGCCTGCGCAGTGGAAACTCTCCCACGCGATTGCGCACCAGGATCGCCTCAGGCCGCACCATGTCGACGCCGGCAACCTCAAGGTTGTCTCCCGCGCGGTCGTAGTGCAGGCGATCGACCCGCAACAGCTCCACTTCGCCACTCCAGGCGTGGTGCTCGTAGTCCGGTGCATCTTCGGCGCGGCCGAAGAATGCGGCCCCGCCGGCCTCCGCATACTGAAAGCTCAGCTGCCGCGCGCCGACAAACAGCTGTTCCACCCGGATCGAATCCCCACGCACCAGCCGTTCCCCGCCGGCGCTCCGGATCCGCGGCTGTTCCAGCCGGATATAGTCCAGCGCCACCCCCCCGCCATCGCGGCCGCGATAGCTTCCGCGGGTTTCCAGGCTGTCCGCCGCCACGCAGTGATCCACGCGACTGATGTAGCCCCGGGGAATGCAGCCGCTGATACCGCTCATGCGCAAATCGTCGGCGGCAACCTCCCCGGCGCCGAAGCGAAGAACCCCGGCGCTCAGGGATTCCAATTGCAGCAGCTGGGCCTGCAGCCCCTTCGGGTAGTCCGCCTGGATCAGCCGCGCACCGTCGATAACCAGCCCGTGCAATTCGATGATCCGCCCGGCGGGGGTATCCACGCGCTCGATGCCCTGCAGACGCACGGGTCCCAATTGATAACAAGGTGCCAGTCGCGTATCCCCCAGCCGGCCCGCCAGCAGGCAGCCGCTCAGGCCGGACAGGCTGCCGATCGACAGGCCGTCGCCGCCGTAGGTGAGTTGATCCAGTTGAACCCGGGCAAATTCCCAGGGCTCGCCGGACCGGTTGCCGATCGACAGGTCCGCCAGCACGATGGAGCCGCCGAAAGAAAATGGTGGCGCCAGCGACAGCCTTTGTGTCCCCGGCAGATAGAGGTCGCCCAACCGGATACAGGAATCCCCCACCGGCGCCTTCGCCGCCCGTGCGGCCACCTGTTCCACGGGTCCGACAGGGCAGCCCAGGAAATCGTGTATCCGCAGGTCCGTTACCCACAGGACAGAGCCACGGTTCCAGCGCAATTTTTTCCAGCTCAAACGCTGCAGCCCAACCTGTGCGTATTCCCCCTCCTCCTGCCACAGGGCTATCGCCTCCGAATTCAATTCCCCCAGTTCCAGGCGCGCCACCGCGGGGGTCAGGCCGATGCGGCTGACGCCGGCAAACTGCAGGTCCTCCGCGGTGATGCAATCCGCTACCCCCCAGGCCCGCGCCTTTTCAGGCAGGAGGGTCCGGAGTCCGCAGGCCAGCAACTGGTGCACTTCCAACCCGTAAAGCTCCAGCGCATCCGGTGTCAGCGACAATCTCGCCACTTCGACGGCTTCGATACGCCAGAGGGGTTCCGCCACCGGCGTTACTTTCAGCAGTGTGCGGCCCAGTGTCAGTCCGGGGGCTTCCTCCGCCCCCACTGTGCGCAAGTCCGAAGTGGAGATGCAACGGGGAAGGCCGGGGCGCAGGGTGAAGCTGTGGGGCAGGCAGCCGTGCAGTTGGGCGGCGGAAACGTTTTTTATTTTCAGGCGCGTCGCCTTTGCGGTATCGCGCAGCCAGGCGATTTCCAGCCGCGGCGCCAGGAATTTCTGCACATCGATAACAACCTGGTCTTCCTGTTTAGTGAGGAGTATCCGTCGCGCCAGGGTACCGTTCAAATTTGCCGACACCTGGCGCCGGTCTATCTGCACTTGAAAATTCTCACCCAGGCGCACGCCGGATAAATCCGCACAGCGAATATCGAGCACCGGGGAGGCAACCGAAGACGGCAGGCAACCATTGAAGTCTTCCAGGGAAAAATACGGCAGGAAGAAATCCGCACTGCGATTCCACTGCAGATAGCGAATTTTCGCCTCGGGTACCCGCAGGTCGGACAGGCTGAACAATTCGCCGCCCGCCAGGGTTTTCGTCTCCGCCCGATCCAGGGTCAGCTCCGCCGCAATCAGGTCCACTCCGCCTCCCCAGGCGACTTTCAATGGCTGGTGCTGACGCAGGTTGAGCAGGTCGAAACAGCCGGGCATTTGCCGCGGCTCTTCGTACAGCAGCCGCGCCCAGCTGTGTGGCAGACAGCCCTGCAAACTGCTGAGGGAGAGGCGCTGCAACTGCAGGTTGGGGCTGCGTACATCCGGCACCTGCGCCGCGTCTCTGTCCCCCGCGTCCCTGTCACCCGCGGCCCGCTCGTCCGGCAGCCGGCCTTTCTCCCCGCCTTCGTCGGCCTCGGCCGAGGCGAGAGAGGTCGCGGACTCGCGCGCCCGGTTGTCGTCGATCCACGGATTCTCGGTGTCACTCTGGCGGCGGAAGTAACCGTGACCGGTGTGCAGTTGTCGCAGCAGCAGTCCGCGATCGCCGTTCAGCCGATCCGCCAGCAACATGCGCTCCAGCCACAGTTCACCGAGGATAAGGAAGCCGTCGTCACCGTCGGTCCAGGCAAAATTCCCCACCCCGGAAAGGCGGCGCACGTCCGCGCACAGGGAGCGCAACCGCTGCGGCAGGAGCGCGTCCGGCAGGCAGCCGGAAAGGAGTTTCAGGTCGAAATCCTGCAGCCGCAGCGGCGAACCGGCCCCGGACAAGCCGATGCGTTGCCAGCGCAGTTCCCGCACCTGCAGCTGCGGCTGCCCCTCGCGCTTCAGGCTGAACTCGGCCAGCGCCAACCGGCCGCTGTCGAAACCCCAAGGCTGCCCCTCGCGCCGCGAGGCGAAGCGGATCTGCAGCGGCTCCGGAGTGCGCAGGCCGACCATGCGCAGGCAGAAGTCGTCCGTTTGCCACAGGCTGCCGGGAATACAGCCGCTGGCGCTGCCCATCTCCAGGCCGCGGAATTCCAGGCTGCGTTCTGCGCCCGTGTAGTTGAGTTCGCCGATCCGGGTGTCATTCAGGGTAACCGGGTTGCGCACATCGCCGGCCCGGTCCAGCAGCCGGGTCTGCTGCAGGCGGCCGCCGGTGGTGTGCACATTCAGGCGCTGGCTCCAGTCGAAAACCACCGGCTCCGGCAGCTGCAGGGTGCCGGCGCGCACGCAGTAGTGGTGTTCGCGGTTGCGCCATCCCGACGGGCACCAGTCGAAGGCGGTGGCGCCGGCGCGGTGCCAGGTGAGTTTTTTTCCCTCGCGGGCATAGCGGAAGCGGTTCATGGCCAGGGTTTCCGCCCGCCAATTGGGGTAGCGGCGATTGCTGTGGCGCAGCAGGATGCCCTCGCCGCTGGCCCTCTGCCACTGCGCCCGGGCCTCGGCGCCGAAGGAAAACAACAGCTCGCCTTCCAGTTGCAACTTCCGCGCTGCGCCGCAGTGGCCGATCACCCGGCGCAGGCCCGGCCGCACTTCGGCCCAGCGCTCCGGCGGGCAACTGGCGAAGTGCTCGGCATCGAGCCGCGCGGCGGTGATGCGGTTGCCCGGGTGTTTGAACAGCGCCTCCGCCAGGTCCAGTTTCACCAGCGCGGTATTGGGATCGCCGCCTCTGCCATCTCTCGCCAACAGGTTGCGCAGCTGCAGCCGGTCGGCACCGATCGTCAGTTGCAACGGGTCATCGCCGCGGCGCAGTACCCGCACCAGGAAGTCCCGCGCGCGCAGCTCGGTGAAGTCGATACAGGTGGGCGTCTGCCACTGGGGCCTGTGGCGGTAGCAGAGCCGGCTGTTGCGGACGCGCAGGCGTTCGAACAGCAGGCGCAGGTCCCGCTGTGCAGGGGGTACCGCACCCAGTCTCAATCCGCCGATCTCCCACAGGCGGCGCCCGTCCTCCCACCGGGATTCCAGGTCCATGTGCGCGCCGTCCAGGTACGCCTCCTGCAGTTGCAGGCGCCCGCGCAGCAGCTGCCACCAGCTGTAGTTGAGCATCAGCTCCCGCGCGCGGAAACCGCGCCCGCGGTCGTTTTTTGTTCGCATCCCATGCACATAGAGACTCAGCGTGGGGACGGATACATACAGATGATCGATCTGCGTCTCCATGCCGCGCTGTTGCAGCCAGTGCTCGATGCCCTCCCGCACCAGGATGGAGGCGGTAATGGAAAACAGCCCCAGCAGCAACAGCCCAACCACCAACCACCGGAACAGGCGCTTGAATGGAGCGGTAAACTGGGAAGACTGCATTGGCATTATTGGTAAACAGCGCTGAAAATGAATTTGGCGAAACAGGGGGCTGCAGCGGCGCCCACTAATTAAAGACCAGCGCCACGGGGATTTTTGTAAGCTGACGCGCAATAATGCGCGTAGTGTGGTGTCTCGTACTAAATGGTCATATCAGCGGGCCGCTAAGCGGCCAGATGCAAGGCGCATTTGCGCTGGCGTAGTTGTTCTACGTCATGCAAATGCAACGCCGCAGATGGCTGCTTAGCGGCCCGCCCGGAGGGAGCCCCCCAAAATGCCCACAGCTGCGTTGCAGCTCTTGAAAATGGAATGACCATTCCCTGCGAGCTGCGCCTAACTGTGAGCATTTTGGGGGGCTCTGATAGGACCATTTAGTACGAGACACCACACTAGGCCGGTTCGGCCATTAGACTGCCTATTAATTGATCAACTATCCGCGAGAGACCATGCAGGAGTACCCCAATTACCAGGACATCGTCCTGGTCGGCGGCGGCCACGCCCACGCCATAGCGCTGCGAATGTGGGCCATGAACCCGCTGCCGGGGGCGCGCCTGACCCTGATCTCTCCGCAAATGCAAACCGCCTACTCCGGCATGTTGCCGGGGCTGGTGGCGGGTCACTACCGCACAGACGAAATCCATATCGACCTGGCGCGCCTCTGCCGCGCCGCCGGCGCGCGCTTTGTCCAGGCCAGCGCCCTGCACATCGACCTGCATCAGCGCAGCATTTCCCTGGCCGATCGCCCGGAGTTGGAATTCGACCTGCTGTCGCTGGACGTGGGCGCCACCCCCGCGCGGGATATCCCGGGCTCGGAACTGGCGATTCCGGTAAAACCCGTCGGCGACTTCCACCGCCACTGGCAGCAGCTCCGGGAACAGATGCGGGACAGCGGTGCGCCGCTGAAACTCGGCGTGGTGGGCGGCGGCGCCGGCGGCTGTGAACTGGCGATGGCGGTGGCCCACGCCCTCAAGAACCGTGCCGAAGTGCACCTGGTGCACAACAGCGACCGCCTGCCGGAACAATACCCGCCACTGGCGCGCAGGCTGGTGGCGCGGGAAATGGACAGACTGGGAATACGGGTGCACCGCAACTGGCCGGTGGCGGAAATCACCGGCGGCGGACTGCGCAGTGAAGACAGCCGCACCCTGGCGCTGGACCGGGTGCTGCTCTGCACCCAGGCCAGCGCGCCGCCCTGGCTGGCGGATAGCGGCCTGGCCCTGGACGAGCGCGGCTTCGTACTGGTGGATGAAAAACTGCGCGCACAGGGTCGGGCAAATATTTTCGCCGTCGGCGACGTGGCCAGCTTCGCCGAGCAGCCGCTACCCAAGGCCGGAGTCTACGCGGTGCGCCAGGGTCCGGTGCTGTTCCACAACCTGCGCGCGGCCCTTATGAGAAAGCCGCTGAAAGACTTCCGGCCGCAGAGACATTTCCTCAGCCTGCTCTCCTGCGGCGGCAAGCGCGCCGTGGCGGTGCGCAACGGCCTCGCGGTTGCGGGCGGCGGCCTGTGGCGCTGGAAAAACCATATCGACCGCGCTTTTATGCGTCGCTTCAGCGAATTGTCTCTGGTCATGGCCATGGAGCCGCGGCGCCCGCGGGAAATCATCGGCGAACGCAGCGGTATCGCCCTGGAGAAAATGCGCTGCAGCGGCTGCGGCGCCAAGGTGGGCGCCGAGGTGCTGAACCGCGCTCTGGAAAAACTGCCGCCGCAGCAGTCCCCATACCTGCGCCGGGGCGCGGGGGACGACGCCGCGGTGATGGACCTGCCCCACGGCAAACTGCTGGTGCAGAGTTCGGATCAGTTACGCGCGCTGGTCTCCGACCCCTGGCTGTTCGGCCGCCTGGCGGCGCTGCACGCGTTGTCGGATCTGTTCGCCATGCACGCCCAGCCCGTGGCCGCGCAGGCGCTGGTCACCCTGCCGCTGGCGACGGCGGAACTGGCCCGGCGCGACCTGCAACAGCTGCTCGACGGCGCGGCCCTGGAACTCAACCGCCACCACTGCGCCCTGAGCGGCGGCCACACCGCCGAGGGCGCGGAGCTGCAACTGGGTCTCACGGTCAACGGCATCGCCAGCCCGGACCAGTTGCTGGAAAAGACCGGCGCCCGCCCCGGCGATTGCCTGGTGCTGAGCAAACCGCTGGGTGTGGGCACCCTGTTCGCCGCCGAGGGGTTGGGAAAAGTGCGCAGCCGCTGGCTGCAGGAAGCATTGCAGACCATGCTGCAGAGCAACGCCTCCGCCGCGGAAGTCTTCTCCCGCCACAGCGCCCGCGCACTCACCGATATCACCGGCTTCGGCCTGCTCGGCCACCTGCTGGAAATGCTCGGTCTCGATCACGCCGGCGGCGGGACGAGCCCCCTGGGCGCAACCCTGATCGCGGAAAACCTGCCGCTGCTGTCCGGCGCCGCCCATTGCGCGGAACAGGGCTGGCTGTCCAGCCTGCAGCCACAGAACGCCGTCGCCTATGGCAGTGTCGAAAACCCCGGCGAGTGGGGTGCGCTGCCCCACTGGGCGCTGCTCACCGATCCGCAGACCTGCGGTGGACTGCTCGCCGCGATACCGGCCGCGCAGGCGGAGGGATGTGTGCGCGCCCTGCAACTGGCGGGGTGCGAGCGGGCGGCAATTGTCGGCGTGATAAACACCGCCGGTGGACGGCCAATACGACTGGCTCGAAAGGTGGACTGGCAGCAGCTGGCCGCGCAAAGTGAAACCGGCTGACATCGATCGCGGGCATGGCCCGCTCCTACAGGGGGGTGCCCGCGCAAATTGCCAATCGCGCACCGCTGGGGGATACTGGCGCCAAAACACAGCGCCGACAATCCGGCGACGATAAAAACGCAGCGATGGTCTTTCACAGATTGGGGAATCGATTTATAGCAATCGACAGGAAGACCTTATGAAGAAAATTGTTATCGTCGGCGGCGGTGCCGGCGGCCTGCAGCTGGCCACCCGGCTGGGCCACTATTTCTCGCGCAAACGCCAGCGCAAATCTCCCGCCACGCACATCACCCTGGTGGACAGGAACCGCACCCATATCTGGAAACCCCTACTGCACCAGGTGGCCACCGGCGCACTGGATTCCAGCCTGGATGCGCTCAATTACCAGGTGCACGCCCGCGGCAACGGCTTCGACTTCCAGTTGGGCAGCCTGCAAAAACTCGACCGCCGCCGTCGCGCGATTGGACTGGCCCCGGTACTGGACAGCGAGGGCCGCCAGTTGGTGCCGGCGCGGGAACTGGAGTACGACTACCTGGTGCTGGCCCTGGGCAGCCAGAGCAACGATTTCCACACCCCGGGGGTACGCGATCACTGCGTGTTTCTCGACAGCAGCGAACAGGCGCGGCGATTCCACCGCCTGCTGCTGGACCGCTTCCTGCAACTGGAAACCCATGTCGCCGACAAGCTGCAGATCGCCATCGTCGGTGGCGGCGCCACCGGGGTGGAACTGGCCGCGGAGCTGATGGACACCACCCGGCAGATGGGCCACTACGGCCATATCGCCCGCCGCGCCCTGCAGGTCACCCTGATCGAGGCCAGCCCCCACCTGCTGCCCGCCCTGCCGCCGCGCCTGGGCAACAACGCCGAGCGGGAACTCAGCCGTCTGGGCGTGCGGGTGATGACCGGCTGCGCCGTGGCGGAGGCGAACAGGGAGGGCTTCGTCACCGCGAGCGGCGAGGAAATCCCCGCGTCCATCCGCGTCTGGGCCGCGGGAGTAAAAGCCGCGGACTTCCTGGCCCAGTTGGACGGCCTGGCCACCAACCGGCTCAACCAGATCGAAGTCACTGCGGAGCTGCAGAGCGTCAGCGATCCGCATATCTTTGCCCTCGGCGACTGCGCCGGCTGCACCGACAGCGCCGGCCAGAAGGTGCCCCCGCGCGCCCAGGCGGCGCAGCAGATGGCGGGAGTTGCCGAGTACAACCTGATCGCAGCAATCGAAGGGCGCCCGCTGAAGAGATTTCACTATCGTGACCGCGGCTCGCTGGTGTCCCTGAGCAAACACACCGCGGTGGGCAACCTGATGGGCGCACTGGTCAAGGGCAGCCTCACCATCGAGGGGCGTATCGCCGGCTTCGCCTACCGCTCCCTGTATCGCATGCACCTGGCGGCGGTGCACGGCTGGGCCAAGGCGATGCTGATCTACCTGGTGGGTCGGGCCAACCGCTTTGTGAAGCCGCCGTTGAAAATGCATTAGATTCGAGACTTGGGATTTCGGGACCCGGGACTCGAAAAAAGTAGCGCCCGCGAAGCGGGTGAACGCCATGGATGGCGTGAATCACTGGGGCCAGGGGAGAATGGTACCAAGTTAAGCGGAATCTCCCTGTAGGAGCCTGCTTGCAGGCGAATTGAGGGCGCGGCAAGGCACCGGGAATGTTCGCCTGCAAGCAGGCTCCTACAGCGTAATCCCCAGGGACAGGAGCAACTCGGAGCTTAACTTAGTGCCATTCGGGCCGGGGAAGAGGGCAAATGAAATATCAACACATTGTGGTACTCACCGGCGCCGGCATCTCCGCCGAGTCCGGCATCCGCACCTTCCGCGGCGCCGACGGCCTGTGGGAGAACCATCGCCTGGAAGACGTGGCCACTCCCGAGGCCTTCGACCGCGACCCGGAACTGGTCCAGCGCTTCTACAACGAGCGGCGCCGGCAACTGCTCTCCCCGCAGATCGCTCCCAACGCCGCACACTTGGCACTGGCGGAACTGGAGCGGGGATTCCCCGGCGATTTCCTGCTGGTCACCCAGAATATCGACGACCTCCACGAGCGCGCCGGCAGCCGCAACCTGATCCATATGCACGGGGAATTGCTCAAGGCGCGCTGCGGCAATACCGGCAGTCTCTACCCGGTCCGCGACGACCTGCGTACCGGCGATCCATGCGACTGTTGCGGGGTGCCGGGCCGTCTGCGCCCGCACGTGGTCTGGTTCGGGGAAATGCCGCTGGAAATGGAACGTATCTACGACGCGCTCAGCGGGTGCGATTTATTTATCAGCATCGGCACCTCGGGCAATGTGTACCCGGCGGCGGGCTTCGTCGAATGCACCAACGCCGCCGGCGCCCACAGCGTGGAGTTGAACCTGGAGCCCGGCAGCACACGGGACGCTTTCCGCGAGCACCGCTACGGACCGGCTTCCGGGGTGGTCGCGGGATTTGTGCGGGAGTTGCTGGAAAACACCGAATAATCGGCGTCGACGAACCGAACACCGATCCCCGGTGAAACGACGGGGACCCGGTAGTAGTCGAGCAGGAACAACAAGCCGTCCTCTACGGTTTCGTATTCGTAGGTCATTTCAAAATTCGATATGGTGTAACCGCCGTTCTCCCCCTCCCTCTCCGAGCGCTCGCTCACCAGGTTGCCGTCGGGACCGTAGGTGTAGCTGTCGGTAGTGCGGGAGATCAGGCTGCCGTCTTCGGCGGTGGAGGTCCTCACCCGCTGTTGCAGCTGGCCGTTGCTGTGGTAGTTGTACTCGGTGACGCTGTCCCGGGGCTCCCACACGCTGGACACACTGAGATTCTCCGTGTCCACGGATGATCTCACCAGTCGGCCACCGCTGTACTCATAGCTGTAGGTGATGCGGGTGTCGACTGTCCCGTCCGCACCGTAGTCGATTTCGGAAATCCGGGAAAGCGTCCGACCATTATCGTTGTATTCGTAGCGGTGGACAGTGAGGTTTTCGACAGTGCCGTCCACATCCATATCGGTCTCCGCCCGCTCGCCGGCAATCCTGCCCGCGCTGTCGTAAGTCCGCGTCAGGTTGTAGCGGTAATCGACAATGCCGTCCGCCACATCGTCGCCGTCCTCGGTCCGGCCCTGCAGGCGCCCCCGGTCGTCGTAACTGTTGCTGCGCACCACCCGCCGGTTGGCGACGCCGTCGCCGTCGTCGTCCTCCTCCCGGGTTTCGGATAACAGATTACCGGTATCGTCGTAACTGCGAAGGATACTTCGGCGCTCATCTATTTCGCCGTCCGCGCCGTTATCCCACTGGTAGATATTTTCCAGCAGGTTGCCGCCGCTGTCGTAGCGGTAGTTGTAGGCCGAGGTGCTATCCAGGATACCGTCTGCGCCTCGATCCCGCTCCCAGGTACTGGAGACCAGGTTGCCACCGGCATCGTACTCCCGGGAAGTGCGGGTGATAGTCTCCGGACTGCCGTCTCCATCACTGTCGCTGCGGCTCTCCGAGTAGGTCAGCCTGTGGACCGCATCGTATTCGGATTCGGAAACAATTCCGAAATCGCCGTCTGTATCGTTGTCATAGCGATGCCCGGTCAGGCGCCCCTGGTCGTCGTAATCCAGGGCGAGGACTGAATCGACGGTTCCATCGATATCGGAGTCGATTTTCCTCAGCACCGGCAGATGGGCCGGCACCTGAATATCCAGAATCCGGTACAGATAGGGCAGCGGCACTGTGACCGGTATACTGTAATCGGTCGCGAAGGTGGTTTTCAGAGCAGTGAGCGTGTCCGGGCCCCGCTCGGAGGGAAAAGCGTAGAGATTGATGTCGAAGTTCAGGTCGGTATCCGCCAGTTGTTGGTCCCAGTCGGTGACATCGATACCATTGTCCAGCCGGCGGTCGTTATCCAGGGTGGCCAACAGCATGGCGATATTGGCAACCCGGTCGAAATCGCTGACCACCTCCGTATTCGCCAGCTCCGCGCGCAGTGCCACTTCGCCGGTTGGAGGCTCCAGCCCGTAGAGATCGAACAGATCGATGCGCTCCGCTGCCGGGGCGAAGCCCAGGGTGATGCCGCCCAGGGAAAAGGTGACGGTTTCTCCCTCCCGGTAGATAAACCCACCCCCGGCATCGGTGAGACCTGACTGGCTGGAGGTCTGGTAGCGCACTCCCTCGACGACGCCTTCCATAAAGACACCGGAGAGAAGATTATCGCTATCGTCACTGCCGCCGCTATCACAGGCACCCAGCACAGAGAAGATCACCGCCATTGAGAGGTGTTTACAGGCCGCCGCAGGCCCCGCGGTTCTGATCCCTTTCATTATTTGCTTCCTTGTCTGTCGGTTGACGCCTACGTCTTGAACAGCGGAACCATGCTACCCGGAAGCAAAAGGAATTTGTAGTTGGATAAAAGGAGGGAGGGAATGTCGCGGCCACGGCCGCGACATCGGAGCAAGAGGGGCTGGCCCAAATACGGTTGAGTTAGGCCACTTTTGTATTCGCAGGGTGCGCCATGACAGAAAATTGCTCCTGCATTTTCTGCACTTCCGCTGGGCGGCACTCCGCCATCCATGGCGGTCGCGCACCGCCCCAGGGCTCGCGCGGGTTTCAGACTTTTTGGTGCGCACGGCGCACCCTACGGCCGGGTCTTAATTCAACAGTATTGGGGCTGGCCCGGATAGTGCATCACGCCGCTGGGCTAGATCTTCCAGCTCTTCACGGTTTCCAGGTCGTGCTCGGCGATCCAGTCATTCAGCTGCTTGGGATTGCGCTTTTTCTTTTCCACGGTGGCACCGGTGTAAGGGTTGCGGTAGTGGCCGGTCTCCAGCTTCGGTTCGCTGGATTTGGCGGCGACCGCGCGGCGGGTGCGACGGGGGGATTCGCCTTCGCGTTTCAGGGTGCGGGCCACGCGGGATTTAAGGGTCTGGATATAGCCCGGTGCATCCTGCTGATTCAGCTGGCCCACCAGCCAGTTCACTATCTCCTCTCCGCGCGCGACGAAGAGCTCCTCCTCCGACATATCGTATTCCGCGGCCAGGTTTACCAGCGCCTTGTCAAAAGCGATGACGCCCTGCTTTTTGCGTTCGACCTGCTCCCGCTGCTGTTGCAGTTCTTCAATTTTTGCCTGGTGCTCGGCGATTTGCTGTTCGATTTGATCGTATTCCTGAAACATTCAATAGACCTCAACTGCTGTTATCAAACACGGAGATAGTAACTGGGCCGCAAAACGGCACAGGATTCGGATTCCGGACGATATAAAATTGCTTAATAAACCCCCTATCCGGTTTTTATCGGATAAGAAGTGTAAATATCGCGGCATATAACATGTGAAACTAAATTTGCAGCCAAACGGCTGAAAATCAGTAAACCGATAACTCCTTGCGAGCCCGGGGAGCACCGGTATTACAGAGTCTGCGCAGAACTTGGGCAGAGGTCGCGAATAATAAGCTTTCGCCGGTAAATATCAACTGATATTTGGCTATATCGCTATAATCAATGCCCTGGAGACGATTTGGTGAACACCCCGCCGCTGGCCTATGCTTTTGAATGCAGCCGACTTCAGATTCAGGTTTTGTACCTATGTCCAAACCCCGCAATATCCATCACATGCCCACCCTGGCGGCACTGATGACCCCCTTCCCCTACCATATCGATACAAGCGCCACCGTGGAGGAGGCGCTGGCACTCATGGAGGAGCACGGTGTACACCACCTGCCGGTCACCCGCGACGGCGACCTGGAGACGGTTATATCGCGGCGGGATATCGAACGGGCCAACGCCCCCGGCCACCGCCTGGAGGAACAGCAGCTGTACGTGCACGATCTCTGCGCCCGCCGCCCCTATATCGCCGATATTCACGACCCGCTGGACAGGATACTGCTGGCCATGGCCGACACGGGCATCGGCTCCGTGCTGGTGATGCGCGAGGGGGAGTTGGCGGGAATTGTCACCGTCACCGATGCCCTGCGCTTCTGCGGCGAATACCTGGCGGACCTGGTCCGGGAGGAAGACGACTCCGCCGCCTGAAGAACCCTGGCCTGGCCGCGATCTGAGGCCGATCGCGGCCAGCGGCCGCTCCTACTCACAGCGGCCACACCCACAGCAGCATCGGAACAGCGACCACCACCACCAGAATCTCCATCGGCAACCCCATACGCCAGTAGTCGCCAAACCGGAAACCGCCGGGGCCCAGGATCAGGGTATTGTTCTGGTGTCCGATCGGGGTCAGGAAAGCGCAGGATGCGCCTATGGCCACCGCCATCAGGAAGCTGTCCGGGTTGGCCTCCAGTTGCGCCGCCGCCCCCAGGGCGATGGGGCACATCACCGCGGCGGTGGCGGCGTTGTTCATAAAGTCCGACAGGGTCATGGTAATCACCAGCAACAGTGTAACCGCCACCACCGCGTGCCCCCGGGCGACGTACTCCAGCATGCCCTTGGCGAGCAGTTCGGCGGCGCCGGTGGACTCCATCACCCCCGCAACGGGAATAAGAGCTGCCAGCAGCACGACCACCGACCCATCTATGGCCCCGTATACCTCGCGCAAGGGCAGTACCTTGAACACCATGAACGCCAGCACACAGGCGGAGAAGGAAATAGCCGCCGGTAACAGCCCAAAGGCCGCGCCGGCTACTGCAAGAACCATGGCCAGCAGGGCGACGGCGGTCTTGTGTATATGGGGAATATTGATCGAGCGCTGCGCCAGCGGCACGCAGCCCTGCTCGCTGGCAAAGTTGTTCAGGCGCGCATCGGTGCCCAGCATCAGCAGCGCGTCCCCGGCGCGCATCGGCGTCGAGCGCAACCGGCGCACCGAGCGCCGCCCCTGGCGGGAGAGCGCCAGCAGGCTGATCTCGTAGTGAGTGCGGATGCGCATCGCCTCCACCGAGCGGCCCACCAGGGGGGAATCGGGCATCACCACCAGTTCGCGCAACAGGGCCTCGCTGTCCTCGGAGGGTTTGGCTTTCTCCTTGTCGTCGGATTTCGCCTGCTTGTCGCGCCGCAACCGACTCGGGGAGGACTCCTCTTTCTTCTTGCTTTCCTCTTCCTCCTCCTGGGATTTCTCCCCCTCCAGTTTTAGCCCCAGGGTGGAAATCGCCGCAGAGAGGGATTCGGGCTCCGCCTCGATCACCAGGATATCGCCTTCATACACCGCCCTGCCCGGCGACGCCACCGACAATCGCCGCTCGTTGCGCACCAGGCCCACCACCTGGGCGTCCGCCTCGCTGAGGATCTCCTCGATCTCTGCCAGGGATTTGCCGGCGGCGGAACTCTTCTCCTCCACCACCGCCTCCGTCAGGTAGGTACCGGTGTCGAAAGTGGCAGCACCGGCCTGGGGGCGCATGGGCACCAGCCGCCAGCCCAGCAGCGCCACAAAGGTCACCCCCACCAGGGCCACCGTGAGCCCCACCGGGGTGAAATCGAACATGCCGTAACCGCCGGCCCCAACGCTGGCGCGGAAGCCGGATACGATCAGGTTCGGCGGCGTGCCGATCAGGGTGGTCATGCCGCCGAGGATGGTGCCGAAAGAGAGCGGCATCAGTATCTTGCCGGGCGGCAGCTGGCATCTGCCCGCCACATCCGCAGCCACCGGGATCAGCAGCGCCATGGCACCCACATTGTTCATAAAGCCGGACATCACCGCACCGATCGTAGCGAGGACACCGATGGCGAGGGTGGGGGAATCGGTCTTGGGCATCAGCCGCTGGGCCAGCACGTCCATCGCCCCGGTACTTTGCAGTCCCCGACTCAGGATCAGCACCGAGGCCACGGTGACCACCGCGGGGTGGGCAAACCCCATAAAAGCGTCGGCGGGTTCGAGAAGACCGACGAATACGCAGGCAAACAGCGACGCCAGCGCCACCATATCGTGACGCCAGCGACCCCATATAAACGACCCCACTGTGGCGACGAGAATGGCGAGAATAGTGAACTGCTCAGCGTTCATTTAGTGTTAACAGGTCCTGGGAATCCGCAACGGCGCCTATTCAGGGTAAACTTGCCGGCAACTTTTTGGAGATTGAATTTGCGCCAGAACGATTACCGCCAGCTTTTTTTGCTCGACACACCGCTGATGGACGTGCGCGCGCCGGTGGAATTCGCCCGCGGCGCCTTCCCCGCCGCGGAAAACCACCCGCTGCTGGACGACCGCCAGCGGGAACTGGTGGGCACCGAATACAAGCGCTCCGGCCAGCAGGCGGCGATCGAACTGGGCTGGAAACTGGCCACGCCGGAAGTGCGCGCCCAGCGCCTGGCCAACTGGAGCGACTTCGTGCGCCAGCACCCGGACGGCTGCCTCTACTGCTTCCGCGGCGGCCTGCGCTCGCGCACCGCACAGCAGCTGCTGCGCGCCGAGGGCATCCACTACCCGCTGGTGGAAGGCGGCTACAAGGCCATGCGCAACTTCCTGCTCGCGGAGCTGGAACAGAACTGCGCGCAGCTGCCGCTGGTGGTGATCGCCGGCCGCACCGGCAGCGGCAAGACGGAGCTGATCCGGCGCGCCCCGCGCGCGGTGGACCTGGAGGGCATAGCCCGGCACCGCGGTTCCAGCTTCGGCCGCACCGGCGAGGCGCAACCGGCGCAGATTGATTTCGAGAACTGCGTCAGCATCGACATGCTCAAGCTGGCGCAGAAACCCGGTCCGGTATTTATCGAGGACGAGAGCCGCCTGATCGGCCGCTGCGCCCTGCCGCCGGTGCTGCAGGAAGCGATGAAACTGGCCCCGCGGGTGGAGGTGGAGAAACCGCTGGAAGCCCGGGCGCAGCGCATAGTGCGCGATTACGTAAACGGGGCGCTGTCGCGTTTCACGGATTCCGAAGAGGACGCGGTGCAGGCCCTGGGCGGCGAACTGCGCGAGAGCCTGGCACGTATTCAAAAGCGACTGGGCGGCCTGCGCTACCGGCAACTGGACGAACAGCTTCAGTCCGCCAACCGGGAGCTGGCGCAGAGCGGCAGCGGCGAGGGCTATACCCCCGTGGTGATGGCGCTGCTGCGGGAATACTATGACGGCATGTACGACTACCAGTTGCAGAAACGCGAGGGTGAGGTGCTGTTTCGGGGGAGTTTTAATGAAGTGGCGGAGTGGCTGGCGGAACGGTAGGAAAAATTTAAACCCTGGCGGGCCTGCGACCCGCGTTGCGGAGCTGGAGCTCCGCGTTCCCGGGACC
>NZ_JBOFOC010000119.1:0-3403 GCF_051659245.1 Microbulbifer sp. | reverse complement strand
GACCTCACCCCGGGTCTGGTGCACCCAGGCCCGGCCTAGCCTCCAGCCTGGCCCGCCCCGAGCTCCAGGCGGACTCCTCCTGACATCTATCCGGGTCTGGTGCACCCAGGCCCGGCCTAGCCTCCAGCCTGGCCCGCCCCGAGCTCCAGGCGGACTCCTCCTGACATCTATCCGGGTCTGGTGCACCCAGGCCCGGCCTAACCTCCAAGCCTGGCCCGCCCTGAGCTCCTGGTGGCCCTCTCATTACCCGGCGCACCGTCTGGTCCTGGTGGCCCCGGACTTAAGCATCCCTCTTCGGGCTAAACACTTAAGCCCGCGCCCTCCGGACGACCAAACAGCTGGTCAACCCGAAAGGACTTAGGTTTTTTGCGGCTGGGATTTTTCCCCTCGGCTGGTCAACCCGAAGGGAAAAATCCGCAAAAAGCTCTAAGTCCATTGGGGTTGACCAGCCGTGGGACTTAGGTTTTTTGCGGCGATCTGCCCCCCGGATCTTCCTGCCGGGGGGACTCGCTCTCTCTTGAGTCATGCCGAGGGGACTCACTCTGTCTTCGGCCCAGCCGAGAGGACTCTGCCTTGGGCCCGCACAAGCAGCCAAGGCTGGTACACCCAGTCGGTTTCCCACTCCACTCTCCCACGGGGCTGGGGAGGATGGAGGGTCGAGGGTTCCCTCAACAAAAGGTTGTCATTTGTCATTTGGCACCAGGTCTCCGCCGAGAGATTTGAGGTCGCAATCAGATTGTTTGAGTCGGCCGCCCGGGCCCCTGAGGGGCTGAGGGGACCCGGGGCTAGCCACTTAGCTTTTCGCCCCGACGTGCCACCCCCCGTCCTGGCGGGGAGACGCGCCCAGACCCCCGTCGCGGTCAGCAGGTGAAGGATCACCGGCAGCCACACAGGGAGGCCGAGACACGCCCTCGCAGAAAGGGGAGACAGCAGAGGCCGGGGGCGGTCTGTATTTCGGAGGACGAAGGCGCGCGGGGCGCCTGCGAACCTCCAGCCGCGGTCCCGCCGCCGTGGCGGCGGGTCCGATCGATGGGAAAGCGACCCTCAGGCCAGGGCGTCAAGTCCTTGTGCCAACATGGGTTCCGAGGGGGAATAAAGGGGGGGTTAACCCCCTTGCGGGCGCCCGGAGCGACCCGCCGTGGCGGGAAGCTCCGGGTCTTTGAACCCACGGCCCACTCCACGCCCTCGCGGGCGAGGAGCACACCTACGGGTACCCGCCATGGGCGGCGGGGGGCGAGCGGAGCCTGGCTGGACGCGGTGTCGGCCGATCGTCACGCGCCAGGCTCACCCGTCCCTCGCCGAGGTACAGGTTCCTAGGGCCGGACGGGGGTCTCCCCCCGCCCGACGTCTTTCGCGCTCTCGCGCGGGTTCGGTCCGGTGATCCCCGCGGGCTTACGTCCGCGGGGCCGGGCCTGTTTCCGGGGCTGGGGGCCCGGAGGCCCCCTAGGAGACGGGACGGGGGCCGTGGTCCCCGCCGCCGCTCTGGATTCGGTTCCGCACCTGAACAACGACAATGATCCTTCCTTAGGTTCACCTACGGAAATCTTGTTACGACTTTTACTTCCTCCAGATGATCAAGTTCGATCGTCTTCTCGGCGCTCATCCAGGGCCCGCGGAAACCCCGGCGAGGCCGATCCGAGGACCTCGCTAAATCATCCGATCGGTAGTAGCGACGGGCGGTTTGTACAAAATCGACGCGGGCTCGTGACCCGCGCCTACTCCAATCCCCGATCCCGGACATCAAAGTGCATCACAGACCTGTTAACATCTCGTATCTCTCAGAAGTTGGCCGCCGACCGCACGGGCCGTATAGTTATTTTGCAGGAGGGAATCTCGTTACTTTTCAGAATCAACCAGACGATTCGCTTCACCAACTGAGAACAGCCATGCACTACCACCCACGGTATCGAGAAAGAGCTATCGATCTGTCAATCCTTTCCGTGTCCGGGACAGGCGAGATTGCCTTGTGTTGAGTCAAATTAAGCCGCAGCTCCACTCCTGGTGGTGCCCTTCCGTCAATTCCTTAAAGTTGCAACTTTCCGAGGGGGAATAAAAGGGGGTTAACCCCGGGCGGGCGCCCGGAGCGACCCGCCGTGGCGGGGACGCTCCGGGTCTTTGAACCCACGGCCCACTCCACGCCCTCGCGGGCGAGGAGCACACCTACGGGTACCCGCCGTGGGCGGCGGGGGGCGAGCGGAGCCAGGCGGGACGCGGTGTCGGCCGATCGTCACGCGCCAGGCTCGCCCGTCCCTCGCCGAGGTACAGGTTCCTAGGGCCGGACGGGGGTCTCCCCCCGCCCGACGTCTTTCGCGCTCTCGCGCTGGTTCGGTCCGGTGCTCCCCGCGGTCTTGGATCCGCGGGGCCGGGCCTGGGCTGGGGGCCCGGGGGCCCCATTGAAGACAGACGGGGCCGTGCTACCCGTCTCGACGGGCGGTTTGTACAAAATCGACGCAGGCTCGTGACCCGCGCCTACTGGGAATTCCTCGTACATGGGAAACAGCAGTTGCAATCCCCGACCCCGGACATCAAAGTGCATCACAGACCTGTTAACATCTCGTCTCTAAGAAGTTGGCCGCCGACCGCACGGGTCGCGTAATTGTTTTGCAGGAGGGAATCTCGTTAGTTTTCAGAATCAACCAGACGATTCGCTTCAACCAACTGAGAACAGCCATGCACTACCACACACGGTATCGAGAACGTGCTATCAATCTGTCAATCCTTTCCGTGTCCGGGACAGGCGAGATGCCCTGTGTTGAGTCAAATTAAGCCGCAGCGCCACTCTTGGTGGTGCCCTTCCGTCAATTCCTTAAAGTTTCAGCTTTGCAACCATACTCCATCCGGAACCATACTCCATTTTCGCCCACTACGTGCCGCCCCCGCCCCCGCAAAGAGACGCGCCCGGGCCCCGTCGCAGACGGCAGGTGAAACATCACCGGCCGCCGCACCAGGCGCGCCCTCGCGGAGCGGGAAGACGGCAGACGCCGAGGGCGGTCTGTATTTCGGAGGACGAAGGCGCGCGGGGCGCCTGCGAACCTCCAGTCATCCGTCAATTCCTTAAAGTTTCAGCTTTGCAACCATACCCCATCCAGAACCCAAAGTGTAATTGCTTGCCTGATACCTTCCTTGGATGTGATTTAATGAGCCATTCGCATATGTTACTGGTAGGATCATAGAGTAATAGCCTCCGGGAGAGGCCGGCGACACGCGGGAATCCGCGAGCGCGGGTATTCTCTACTCCCGGAGAGGAGTTGTAACACGACCTGTGTTTCACGGTGCCGGGGTCAGACGAAAGCTCCAAGGTGGGTCTCCCCCCTCAGGCCGCCGCCCGCCGCACGGTCCCCGTAGCGGACATTTTGTGATTGACCGGCCGTCTTCGCCTCCCACAGAGGGTGTTCGGGCGAGC
>NZ_JBOFOC010000118.1:0-59266 GCF_051659245.1 Microbulbifer sp. | reverse complement strand
AACCTCATCGGTAAATATTTGCCGGATGACCACCGGCAGCAGGGCCTCGCTCAGAGGGTAGTGCCGTAGGGTGCGCCGTGCGCACCGAATCGAAGCCGGAGGGTCAACCCAGTTCGGTGCGCACGGTGCACCCTACGCTCGCTACAAATCTCTCTTTGTAGGAGCCTGCTTGCAGGGCAAAAATGTGCGCTTAGCGAGCACTGCTCGCTGCGCATTTTTGTCCTGCAAGCAGGCTCCTACAGGTGCAAAATCGTAGGATGGGCAAAGCGCAGCGTGCCCATCGGCCAAATGATGCGCACGTCGCTGCGCTCCGTTGCCCATCCTACAAATAGCGTAACGACCCCTGATTCAATTCGTCATGGCGACGGGCGCTTCTACCGCGATAAATTTCGAAAAAAATAAACCATGAAAATTCCACTTATCGCCCTGTCCGCTCTTCTACTGGCTACAGGCCAGGCGCAGGCGGCCGCTACAATTCCCGAGCCAGCCGAGGTCGGCGCCCGACAGATTCCGCTGACAGACAAAGCCTATGCCGGCAGTTCAATAAACGTGGTCGCCGGCAGTCGCCAGACACTCTATACGGACGGCGCGTACCAGTACGCCGGCTTCTACGGCGCCGGCGGCCGGCTGTTGCTGGCCAAGCGCCGCCTGGACGAGGACAACTGGCAAATCCATCCCACCGAATTCACTACTGGCCTGAAGGACGCCCACAACACCATCAGCCTTGTGGTGGACGGGCGGGGTTACCTGCACCTGGCCTGGGGTCACCACAACACCCCGCTCAATTACAGCCGCGGCGTCGAACCGGGCAGCCTGATCATGGGCGAGCCGCGCGCTATGGTCGACGAGGCGGAACAGAGCGTGACCTATCCGCAGTTTTTCCGGCTCGCGGACGGCAACCTGCTGTTTCTCTACCGCGACGGCGGCTCCGGCAACGGCCGCCTGGTACTCAACCATTACGCCGCTGAGCAGCAGAAGTGGTCCCGGCGCCAGAACAACCTGATCGACGGTGAATCCCAACGCAGCGCCTACTGGGACATGAGTATTGATAAAAACGGGCGTTTGCACCTGGCCTGGAACTGGCGGGAAACCCCGGACGTGGCCAGCAACCACGACCTGCTCTACGCCCGCTCCGACGACGGGGGCAAAAGCTGGCAGCGCAGCGACGGCAGCGACTACAAACTGCCGATCACACAAGCCCGCGCCGAAGTTGCCGCCGCCATCCCGCAAAACCGCAACCTGATGAACCCGCCCGCGGTGGACGCGAATCACCGGGGCCAGCCCGTTATCGCCTCCTACTGGTCACCGGAGAAGGGAGCCCGCCCCCGCTTCAATCTCGTCTACCGGGACGAGCGCGGCTGGCACACAATCCCGGGACCTGAAGCGGGACAGGATTTCACACTACAGGGGCATGGCACCAAACGTCCGCCGATCTCCCGCGCGGCGCTGCTGGTGGAGACCGGGAAGGACAAAGGCGCCCACCTTATCTACCGCGACGACAGCCGGGGCGGCCGCGTGCTGGCCGCCTCCCTGGACGACCTGCACAGTCCGGAGTGGCATTTCCGCTACCTCACGGAAAAAAATGTCGGCGCCTGGGAACCGTCGATCGATCCGGCGCAGTGGCAGCGGATGAAGCAGGCCCAGCTGCTGCTGCAACCGGTAACGCAACTGGACGGTGATGATCACAGCGGCAGTAACGCCAACCCCACCCCCCTGAGTCTGCTGATCTGGCACCCGGTGTGGGAGCACCACCAGCGCCGCGCGGCCGCCGGTGATATCTAAAGATTATGAACAGGCTCTTAGAATACGGGAATTGCCTTTTCCATTTAAAAACGAAGTATTGACAAGGCTATCTGACTAATGATGACCGTCGAAATATAATCGCTCAAGCCCAGCCCTGTTCCATCGATATTACTTGGAATCAAGGTACCAGTTTGAGGATATGAAGCTACAATATATCTACCAAATAAAAAAACACTTGACGCGAGTTTTAAGGACGGAGCATATTACCAGACGCAGCCCGTTTAAGGCAGCATTAGGATATTGAATGGACTCTTATCTATCGAGGAAGACCCATGAGAAGAATATTTTCATGCCTTGTAGGATGTGCATTGCTCTTAGTTACCTCGAGCGTAATTTCACAAGTACTTTACCTTCCAGATACAAATAATTTCGGAACTGCTTACTGCATAAACCCCCAGACTGGCCAAGTGATCACAAATTGCGATGTAACTCTGCACAACGGCCCCTACTTTGTTCCAAACCAGCATAACCACAACAGTCCCGCTCCCCCAGTCAGTTCAGTGTTCCCTTCATCTGGCAATACAGGTTGCTGCGGCTTACCTGTCAGAATTAAAACAACACAGGTGGGACAGGTAGAATATTTGCAAGTATGTGCATACTACTGTTCTGTGACAGACATTTATGTCGGTTATCCAAACTTAGTTGAACTTACCTCAGGGAGTAATTGGGTGCTAATAGGAAAGACCACGTGGCACCCGGTCAATCATTTTGGTACATCTTCAACAGTCAACGGGATTAAGGCTGTAGCTAACCAGTACCATTCTGAATACCCACAATATCCTGTTATCGCAATAAACGACATCGCTTTGCCACTGTCAGGCATATTTGATTTGAGCCGAAACTGGCAAGGCCCGCATTACAACCACAGCCAAGGAAAGGCGGTGGATGTTCGAGGCAATGGAAATCCTAACAGTGTACCGAGAGTTACCAGCGTCCAGAATCGTTTCAAACAAATATGCAGCTTGAAAGGGGCAACTCTAGTTCTCCATGAGTCTGTAGGCACCACAAATGAGCACTTCCATTGCCAATGGCCGTAATTGAAAGGAGTCAGATAATGAAGAAATTAATTCTTACAGTATATCTTTTATTGATACCGGTTTGCACAGCGTTTGCTCAGCAAGAAGGGCTTGGCCAATTAAGCCCCGTTCCGATATGGCCTGGAGATGACGTTATCCCTCCGGAACTGAGCGACAAATATGTATTCCTGGACCCCGAGGCCGGCCAGATGATTTTGGCCTACCCAGAAGGGTTGGGACAACCAAATACGGCAAAAACGGGGCAAATGCATATAGAGCGTCTAAATCTCGGCAACCAAGTTAAAGCTTCCTTATCTGTAGCAGTAGCAAAGAATAAAGGTAAATATGTCTATCGATACACTGTTGAAAATGGCAAAGGGGCCCGTCGACCGATTAAGAAATTTGACATACCTGTCCCAGATCTTGGGCAAGACGATGAAGTTTTCTCTCCAAAAAAATGGCAAGGAGCCAAGGCCGAGACGCAGATACGGGCATTACAAATTGCGACCGGACAGCCGTCAGGATTCTTTCTAAGCTGGTATAACTACGACGAAGAGGAAAGAAAGGATGGTCCAGCAATAAAAGCAGGAGAGAAACTTTCCGGGTTCCATATAGAAAGCGAGTTGAAACCGGGAATTACAATGGCCTATGTAGGAACAGGGGATTACCCTGCCTTGCACGGAGCAATGCCGCAATCCGTTTTAGAGCAGGCTGCGCCACTGATGTCAATAGAAGCCAACAACCAGAATGTGTTAACGGTCGGGCCAAAGTTCCCCAGTGACACCCATAAACTGATTATCGCAGGGGATTTCCATCTCGGCATCAGTCGTATGGTGCGGCACGGGCAACTCGATGGAGATTCGCCTGCGATTCAGGAGGCGCTTCAAGTTTTGGAATATTACCTGAAAGCGGCTGAAGCCGCGGAGGGCGCCGAACTGGAAGATTTTGTTGGTCCCCGCATGGAATTCACTGAAAAGCCAAGGCCTGGACTGGAATCGGATGTACTCCATGCACTAACGGTCGGTCTGGAATAGGCTATCGGATTATTTGAAACTTTTTCGGCGTGCCCCGAGTACAGAAGTCGATTGATCGGGATTCAACCAAAAAGGTAACTACTCACCCATAGGGAACCTGCATTGGCTTAAGCGAGCCACCCTGTAGGAGCGGCGGGGCGGCCATCCGACATGCCCGCGAACAGAACCCGATCGCGGGCATGGCCCGCTCCTACAGGGATGAGCAGTTACCCAAAAAGAATGTATGCGATGGCCCAGCCGGCAAGCAGGCGCCTACAGTACGCTTCGCTGAAGTTGCAGGTGCTGCAATAGCATAATGGTCTTGCCATCGCGGATCTCGCCGCTGGCGATCATGGCGCAGGCCCGCCCGAACGGGAGTTCCAGCACCTCGATATGCTCCTGCTCGCTGGCAAGGCCGCCGCCTTGGGCAACCTGCATATCGTCGGTGTATTCCGCCAGGTAGAAATGCAGCTTTTCCGTGACCGAGCCGGGAGACATATAGGCCTCGAATACCTTGGAGGCCTTCTCTACCCTGTAGCCGGTTTCCTCTTCGGCCTCGCGAAGGACACATTCCAGGGGGTCCTCTCCGTCCAGGGCACCGGCACAGGCTTCGATCATCATGCCGCCGCGATTGCCATTGAGAAATGTGGGCAGGCGAAACTGGCGGGTGAGTACTACGGTGTCTTTTTTCCTGTTATATAACAGCACCGCTGCGCCGTCACCGCGATCGTAGACTTCCCGCTGCTGGGCCTCCCAGCTGCCGTCCGCGGTTCGGTATTCGAAGGTGTATTTCTCGAATTTGGACCAACTGCGCGAAAGCACTTCCGCTTTCAGGTTTTTGACTCGATCGGTCATTTGCTCGCCAAGCTCACCTCTAAGCACAATACGTTGAGTTCAGGTTCGGCACCCTGTGGAGCCTGCAAAGGCGGCCAGGCTCAATCGTTGGCCTCAATACGGTTGAGTTAGGCCACTTTTGTATTCGTAGGGTGCGCCACGCGCACCGCCCCAGGGCTCGCGCGGGTTTCAGACTTTTTTGGTGCGCACGGCGCACCCTACGGTTGGGTCTTAACTCAACAGTATTGTGTCGTTAGCCCACCTTTTCCCCGTGCGCCTGCTTGTCGGCATGGTAGGAGGAGCGCACCAGTGGCCCGCAGGCGGCGTGTTTGAAGCCGATCTGTTCGGCGTAGCGGCGGTACTCTTCGAATTCGTCCGGGTGTACATAGCGCTGCACCGGCAGGTGTTCCCTGCTCGGTTGCAGGTACTGGCCGATGGTGAGCATGTCGATATCGTGTGCGCGCATATCGTCCAGTACAGCGAAGATCTCTTCCTTCTCTTCGCCCAGGCCCACCATCAGGCCGGACTTGGTGAGCACGTCCGGGCGGCGCTTCTTGTATTCCTGCAGCAGTTTCAGCGACCACTTGTAGTTGGCGCCGGGACGGGATTCGCGGTACAGGCGGGGGACGGTTTCCAGGTTGTGGTTGAACACGTCCGGGGCCTCGGCTTCGAGAATATCCAGGGCCACGTCCATACGCCCGCGGAAATCCGGGGTGAGGATTTCCACTTGGAGATTCGGGGACTTTTCGCGGGCGAGACGGATGCAGTCGGCAAAGTGCCGGGCGCCGCCGTCGCGCAGATCGTCCCGATCCACGGAGGTGATCACCACGTAGCGCAGGCCCATGGCGGAGATGGCTTCGGCCAGGTGCTGGGGCTCTTCCAGATCCAGTGGCAGGGGTTTGCCGTGGCCGACGTCGCAGAAGGGGCAGCGGCGGGTGCAGATCTCGCCCATGATCATAAAGGTGGCGGTGCCGCCGCTGAAACACTCTCCCAGGTTCGGGCAGCTGGCCTCCTCGCACACGGTGGCGAGTTTTTGCGAGCGCAAAATGCTCTTGATGCGGTCCACCTCCTTGGAGGCGGGCACTTTCACGCGAATCCAGTCCGGCTTGCGCAGCAGGTTGTCGCTGGCGATCACCTTGACCGGGATGCGTTCAACTTTATCGCCGTCGCGCAATTTTTCGCCCTGCTGTAAGCGGCGGGTGCGTTTTACCGGTACCAGATCGGGTCTCTCAGCCATTGCTCGTTTCCTTTGCGGCGCTGCACGCCGTAAAAATGCTTTCGTCCGCAGTTTCCCAGCGGGTCTCGGACAAGTTCAAGGTGCCCAGTAATTCGCGCACAGTGATTTCCGCCACCGCCTGCCAGCCGGGCACCGGTTGAACCAACTCGGCCATCTGCACCATCTGCAGGCCCGCGTAGCCGCAGGGGTTGATGCGCAGGAAGGGCGCCAGGTCCATATCGATATTGATGGCGATGCCGTGAAAGCTGCAACCGCGGCGCACGCGCAAACCGATGGAGGCGATCTTGTTGCCGGCGCGGGGGCCCTCGCTCAGGTAGACGCCCGGTGCATCGGCGCGGGGCGCGGCCCGGATGCCGAACTCCGCCAGCATGGCTACGGTGGCGCTCTCCAGGGCGGTAACCAGTTCGCGCACACCCACTTTGGCGCGCCTCAGATCCAGCAGCGGATAGACCACCAGTTGACCGGGGCCGTGGTAGGTCACCTGGCCGCCACGATCCACCTGCACTACCGGGATGTCGCCGGGATTCAGCAGGTGCTCCGCCCTGCCCGCCTGGCCCTGGGTGAACACCGGCTCGTGTTCCACGCACCAGATCTCGTCCGGGCTGTCGGCATCGCGGGTATCGGTGTAGTGGGACATGGCGCGCCACACGGTCTCATAACCGCGCCTGCCCAGGTCTCTTACGGTGGTCATCAGAGCACCATATGCACGAACGGGTGAGCCTTCAGTTCCTCGAACAGCGCCAGTAGCTGGGGTTCGCCGGTGGCGACGATAAAGAAGGTCACGGAGGTGAACTTGCCGTTGCGGCTCTCGCGCAGGGTGATGCGCCCCTCGTCCAGATCCGGCGCGTGGCGGCGCATCACTTCCAGAACGAATTCGTGCACCTGGTCATCGGAATCGCGCACGACCTTGACGGGGTAGTCCTCGCAGGGGAATTCGATTTTGGGGGGCACTTGGGGATCTTTGGAATCTTCGCTCATTACCGCTCTCGTCGGACGCGCGCCTGTGCGTGTCGGGCGGGATTATACAGCGGTGGGGGGGAATGATGAATGCGGAATGCGGAATGCGGAATGCGGAATAGTATCTGGGTTTGGGAGATCTGTGACCATAATCGCTCTACCGGTCAATCCGAGGATCAATCCCAGCCGAGGGACATCCCCGCAGCACTATGTCAAACCGTATTCATGGGGTACGGCTGTGCAAACCTGTTCCCGACAGATTTGTTCGCATTCACCTTCATCATTCAGCATTCCGCATTCCGCACTCCGCATTCAACTAAAGAGGCCCATCACGAAGCGCTTGATCGAATCCCAGATACGCTTGAAGAAGCCGGCCTTTTCCACTTCCTCGGCGGCCACCGCGGGCACGTCGGCCACGGTCTCGCCGTCCAGGGTGACCACAACCTTGCCTACAGGCTGGCCCTTCTCCAGTGGCGCTTCCAGCTCGCCGTCGATGATCAGGTCGGCCTTGATGTTCTCCTCGCCGCCACGGGGGATGGTGACGAAGACGTCTTCCTGTACCGAGATACCCACCTCGGCGGACTTGCCGCCCCAGACGCGCTCGGTCTGCAATGTGTCGTCCTTGCTGTACACCTTGTGGGTCTGGAAGTAGCGGAAGCCGTAAGCGAGCAGTTTCTGGGTCTCGGAAGCGCGCTTTTCATCACTGTCGGTGCCTACCACTACTGCGATAAGGCGCATGCCGCGCTTCACCGCGGAGGCCACCAGGCAGTAGCCCGCCGCCTCCGTGTGGCCGGTCTTGATGCCATCCACCGCCGGATCCCGCCACAGCAGCCTGTTGCGGTTGGGTTGGTTGATGCCGGCGTAGCTGAAATACTTCTCCGAGTAGATATCGTAGTGCTGGGGATGGTCGGCGATTACCGCGCGGGCCAGGGTGGCCAGATCGCGGGCGGTGGTGAGGTGTCCTTCCGCCGGCCAGCCGGTGGCGTTGACGAAGTGGGTGTCACGCATACCCAGCAGTTCCGCCTGCTGGTTCATCACCTCGGCGAACACTTCCTCACTGCCGGAGACATGCTCCGCCAGGGCGATGCTGGCGTCGTTGCCGGACTGCACGATCACGCCGCGCAACAGATCGATGACCGGCACCTTGTTTCCCACTTTGACAAACATCTTGGAGCCGCCCTTGCGCCAGGCCTTTTCGGAAATGCGCACTTTGTCGGTCTCTTTGATACTGCCCTTCTCGATCTCTTCCGACACTATGTAGGCGGTCATCATTTTGGTCAGGCTGGCGGGGGGTATCTGCTTGTCGGCATCGTGCTCCACCAGCACCTGTCCGGTGTGCGCGTCGACCAATATATAAGCGGTGGCCGACAGCTGCGGTGGCGCGGGGATCAACGACTGTTCAGCCTGGGCCAGTGCGGCGCAGATAAACAGGAGGGAGCAGGCGATAAGGCGTTTGATCATGGGCAGTTGTCTCTTTGATTCCTCGTATTTTGGTAACTACTCTCCCCTCTCCCGCTTGCGGGGGAGGGGGCGCTGACCGCTCCCCCTCTCCCTAACCCTCTCCCCCAAAGGGGGAGAGGGGACTGTCGGGGAGAGTAGTTACGTATTTTGTTTATAGCTAGTCGTAAACCACCTGGGGTTGGCCGAGCCGGTTCTTTTCCACCGATTCCCGCAGCGCCACCAGCGCCCGCTGCTGGGAGATGGGCCCGATGCGCACACGGTAGAGTGTTTTACCCTCGCGCTCAACGGGGCTGACCGATACAGGATAGTCGACAACCGCCGATACCCGACCACGCACCTTGTCTGCCTGGGAGGCGCTGCCGTATGCACCCACCTGCAGGAAGGTTTTTGCGGGCAGCTTGAAGCTGGCATCTTCCGCCAGGGCTTCCCGCGCGGAAACATCTTTTTCCACCGCCAGCGTTTCTCCCGCCGTCGGCAGTGTCTCCGGGTCCAGCGCCACCACTTCCACCCGGGTCACACCCTTGTTGATGTAGCCGAGTTTCTGTGCGGCAGTGTAACTCAAATCGATAATGCGGCCCGGGACGAATGGGCCGCGATCGTTGATCCGCACGATCACGCTGCGGCCGTTTTCCAGGTTGGTGACCTTGGCGTAGCTGGGCAGCGGCAGGGTTTTGTGCGCGGCGGACATGGCATACATATTGTAGACCTCGCCGTTGGCCGTGCGCTTGCCGTGGAACTTGGTACCGTACCAGGAGGCGTGCCCCTGCTCCTGATAACCTCGTGCACCGCTGCGCACCCGGTAGGTGACGCCGTTGACGACGTAGGGGGATTTGTTGCCGGCCACACCTACCGGCTCGCGCACCGGTGTGGGTTCCGGTGCCGCCAGCATATCCACCGGCACCGGCGGGCCGCTGTCTCTGACCATATCCCCCGCGGGTTTTGCGGGTTTGCTTTGCTGGCCACCGCAACCCGCCAGCAATAGAAGGATCAATGCCGCACCCAGGTGGACGTTGTTCTTGTACATGCTTCCCCCAGCGCGCGGCACAAAAACTCCGCGCCCCCAAGCCATCGTTATCAGAAATGGTTTTTAAAATCAGATTCTATGGATTATCGGAGCAGAAAAAGGTTCAGTTTACACGGGCAGTGGTGAATTCGACATGACTCATACCACTGTTTTTCCGAGCGGGCCTGCGGCCCGCAAGCCGAACTGGAGCCCGGCGCTCCCAGGTCCCGAGTCCCGAGCCCCGAGAATATTTTACGGCTTGCCGCCGCGGGCCTTGACGATCTCCCGGCCCAGTTCATAAGCCGCCATGGCGTAGAGGCGACTGCGGTTGTAGCGGGTGATCACATAGAAGTTGTTCAGGCCGATCCAGTACTGCTTGCCTTTCTTCAACTGCAGGGAGAAAACATTGGCGGCCATATCCGACTCCACCTGGGCGGTGGTGGGAAAGCCCTGTTCCGCCAGCTCGCCCACGGTCCAGTTCAGGTCCAGGGAATCGTTCACCAGGGTCATGTCCGCGTTGGGGCGCGGCTGGCTCAATACAGTGACCGGTTCTCCGGGCTTCCAGCCGTGCTCGGCAAAATAGTTGGCCACACTGCCGATGGCGTCAGTGGTGTCTGTCCAGATATCCACCCGGCCGTCGCCGTTGAAGTCCACCGCGAAGGCGCGGTAGCTGGAGGGCATAAACTGGCCGAAGCCCATGGCGCCGGCATAGGAACCCACGAGCGCAGTGGGGTCCACTCCCTGTTCGCGGGTGAGCAGCAGGTAGTTTTCCAGCTCCTTGGTGAAAAACGGGGCGCGGCGCGGATAGTTGAAGGCCAGGGTGGCCAGGGCGTCCAGCACACGGTAGCTGCCCATGTTGCCGCCGTAGCGGGTTTCGATGCCGATAATGGCGACGATCATCTCCGCCGGCACGCCGTATGTCTTCTCGGCGGCCTCCAGCGTCTTGGCGTTCCTGTCCCAGAAATCCACTCCGCCGGCGATGCTCTGGGGGGTGACGAAGAGTTCGCGGTATTCGTACCAGGGCTTGGCCTTTTCCGCCGGGCGCTTGATGGCCTTGAGGATGGACTCCTTCAACCGCGCCTCGCGCATCAGTTCGAGGAGTTCCTCGCGATCAAAGTCGTGCTCGGCCACCATGTAGTCCACGAAATCCCTGGCGCTCGGGTTATCGCCGTGGCCGGGTTCCTGGGCGCAGGCCGCGAGTATCAACCCCATTCCGGCCAGTAGTCCTGTGGTCCACTTCAAAATAACCGCTCCTGTTCTCATAATACTTCTCTACAACTTCCGGATTTTTATCATTCAAGTTTCGGGGTTCAGTTAGGGGAGCTGTGCCACCGGCGGGTGCCTCGAACTCCGAAACTTGAGTTATCACTCTAAAACGACACCCTGCGCCGCTCGGTGCCAATGGCCATCAGGATACCAAAGCCCGCCATCAGGGTGACCACAGAGGTGCCGCCGTGGCTCACCAGGGGCAGGGGCACGCCGACCACCGGCAGCAGCCCGGTGACCATGCCGATATTCACAAATACATAGACAAAGAAAGTCAGGGTTATACTCCCCGCCAAGAGACGGCCGAAGACATCCTGGGCCATAAAGCTAATATAGATGCCCCGGGCAACGATCAGCAGGTACAGCGCCAATAGTAGCAGCGCACCGCGCAGCCCCCACTCCTCCCCCAGCACTGCGATGATAAAATCCGTGTGACTCTCCGGTAAAAAGTCCAGTTGCGACTGGGTGCCCTGCATGTAGCCCTTGCCGTACAGCCCTCCGGAGCCGATCGCCGCCTTGGATTGGAAGATATTCCAGCCGGCGCCCAGGCGATCGGCATCGGGATTGAACAGGGTGAGGATGCGCTGGCGCTGGTAATCCCGCAGCCCCCACTCCCACATGGGCCAGGAAGCCGCCACCAGCGCCACCAGCGCGCCGCCGATCATCTTCCAACTGAGCCCCGCCAGGTAGAGAGCGAACAGGCCGGAGGCGGCGATCAAAATGGCTGTCCCCAGGTCGGGCTGGCGAACGATCAGCACCGACGGCACCGCGGCAATGGCCAGCGCCCCCAGTACGGTGAGGAAAGACGGCGGCAGGGGCCGGCTGTGCAGGAAGGCGGCCACGGACAGGGGTACCGCCAGCTTCAGCGCCTCGGAGGGCTGGAAGCGAAACCCGGCGATCTCCAACCAGCGCTGCGCGCCCTTGGCCCCCACCCCCATAAACAGCACTGCCACCAGCAGGCCGCAACCGCCCACATAGAGCCAGGGCGACCAGCGCCGGTACATATCCACCGGCACCTGGGCGGCGACGAGCATCACCGCGAAAGCCAGCGCCAGGAACACCGCCTGCCGGCGCACGTAGTGCACCTCGCCGCCGGCGGCGCTGTACAGCACTATCAGGCCTACACCGGAGAGCAGCATCAACAGAAGCAGCAGGGGCACGTCGATATGCCAGCGGCGCGACAGGCTCGCCGGGCGGGAGAGACCGCCGTGGGAATCCGGCAGCCGGTGCATGTAATCGCGACTAGCCACGGTTTCCCCCCTCGCCGTCCGCTTCGGCGGCGCGCACGGTGTTTTCCATCGGGCGCGACATCCAGTCGAAAAACAGCTCCCTGGCCACCGGCGCGGCCACCGCGCCGCCGCCCTCGCCGTTCTCCACCAGCACCGACACGGCGATCTGCGGGTCGTCCACGGGGGCGAAGGCCACGAACAGCGCGTGGTCCCGGTGGCGTTCTTTCAGTGCTTCGGAGTCGTAACGCTCACCCTGGGCGATACCCACTATCTGGGCGGTGCCGGACTTGCCGGCAACCCTGAAATCCAGCCCGGCGCCGGCTTTTTTACCAGTGCCGTGCACGCTGTTGACCACGGATTCCATCCCCTCGAACACCAGTTTCCAGTGCTCCGGTCTAGCCTCCACGTGGTGCAGAATTTCCGGCGGCTCCTCCACGCCGTCCACGGCCATCACCACCTGGGGTTTGTAGTGGGTGCCGCGGTTGGCCATGGTGGCGGTCATCACCGCCAGTTGCAGGGGCGTGGCCAGTACGAAGCCCTGCCCCAGCACCGCGTTCAGGCTGTCCCCGGGGAACCAGGGCAGGCCGCGGGCACCGCGCTTCCACGCCCGCGAGGGGAAGAGGCCGGGGCGTTCCACCGGCAGGTCGATTCCGGTCTTCGCCCCCAGGCCGAAGCGGCTGGCGATATCGTGCATACGATCGATATTCCACTTGTGGGCCATATCGTAGAAGTAGACGTCGCAGCTCTCCGTCAGCGCCTGGATCAGGTCCACCTTGTTGCCGTGGCCCCAGCGCTTCCAGTCCCGATAGCGCCGGGTGTCGTTGGGCAGCCGGTAGAACCCCGGGTCCTTGATGGTGGTTTCGGCGGTGATCACCCCGTCCGCCAGGCCGCCCAGGCCCATCATCGGCTTGAGGGTGGAGCCCGGGGGATACTGCCCCTGCAGGGCGCGGTTGAACAGTGGTACGTCGAGGGAGTCGCTGAGCGCGCGGTAGTCGTTGAAGCTGATGCCGGTGACGAACAGGTTGGGATCGAAAGACGGCTTGCTGACGAACGCCAGCACGCCGCCGGTGTTCACGTCGATGGCCACCACCGCGCCGCGGTGTTCGCCGAGGGCCTCGGTGGCGACCTTCTGCAGGCGGGCGTCCAGGTGCAGGGTCAGTTCCCTGCCCGGCTCGGGGTCGTGGCGCTCCAGTACCCGCAGCACTCGCCCGCGGGCGTTGGTCTCCACATTCTCGTAACCCACCTCGCCCAGCAGCAAATCCTCGTAGGAGCGCTCCAGCCCCACCTTGCCGATGCTCTGGGTACCGCTGTAGCGGCGCACGTCCTCTTCGCTGAACCGGGCCAGATCGCGCTCGCTGATGCGGCCCACGTAGCCCACGCTGTGGGCGAAGAGGTCGGCGAGGGGGTAGTAGCGCACCAGTTCCGCTTCCACGGACACGCCGGGCAGGCGGAACTCGTTGACGCTGATGCGCGCGATTTCGTCCTCGCTGAGGCGGAAGCGCAACGGTATGGGCTCGAACGGCCGCCGCCGCTGCAGGCGCTTGCGGAATTTCTGTACGTCGCTGTCTTCCAAGCGCACCAGCTGGCCCAGCAGCTCCAGGGTGGCGTCCATGTCGCGGATCCGCTCGTGGACGATGGCCAGGGTATAACTGGGGCGGTTGTCCGCCAGCAGGGTGCCGTTGCGGTCGTAGATCAGCCCGCGGGTGGGCGCCACCGGGCGCACCTGGATGCGGTTCTCGTCGGACTGGGTGCGGTAGTCGTCGTAGTTGACCACCTGCAGGTTATAGAGGCGCGCCACCAGCACCCCCAGCAACACCGCCACCCCCGCGAGCGCCACCAGCATGCGGTTGCGAAACAGCCGCTGCTCGGTGAGGGGGTCTTTGAAGTGCAGATCGTGCATGGGGTGACTGGAAGTTTGGCGCGTAAAATTGATTACAGAGTGTACAGGGATAATGCGGAATGATGAATGCGGAATGCGGAATAAACAGCGAAACCACCACATTCACGAGGCACATCCCTGTGCCCCGCCCGCGTTGCGGGCAGCCTTCGGCTGTGCAAATTTGTTCCAGACAAATTTGTCCGCATTATTTGTGATACGGGTGCCCGGCGAGTAGTGTCCAGGCGCGGTACAGCTGTTCCGCCAGTACCACCCGCACCAATGGGTGCGGCAGGGTGAGCGGCGACAGGGACCAGCGCTGCCGGGCGCGCGCCAGGCAATCGGGCGCCAGGCCGTCCGGCCCCCCGATCAGCAGACTGACGTTTTCGCCCAGCATCTGCCAGTCCGCCAGTTGCCGGGACAGCTGCTCCGTGCTCCAGGGTTTGCCCTTCACATCCAGCGCGACTACGTGGTCGCGCGGCGCCAGCGCCGCCAACATCGCCTCGCCCTCTTTCTGGCGGGCCCTTTCCACCAGCGCCGGCGAGCTCTTTTGGCCGCGCTGGCCCAGGGGGATTTCCACCATTTCCAGGACTATTTCCCGGGGCAGCCGCTTGGCGTACTCGGCGTAGCCTTCCTGAACCCAGCGCGGCATCTTGCCGCCGGCGGCGAGAATACGGATTTTCATCAATCTCTACACGTAGGGTGGATAAGCGCAGCGCATCCGCCAGTCACCACCGGGACGGTGGATGCGCTGCGCTTATCCACCCTACGCATTCACTGCCTCCCGGTGGGGGTCATGGACCAGAGCTTCTCCAGGTCGTAGAAGCTGCGCACTTCCGCCAGCATCACGTGCACCACCAGGTCCCCGTAGTCCACCAGCACCCACTCGCCCTGCTCCTTGCCCTCGACGCCGATGGGACGGGCTCCGGCTTTCTTGCCCTCCTCCACCACATTGTCCGCCAGGGACTTCACCTGGCGGTTGGAGGTGCCGGTGCAGATCACCAGGGTGTCCATCACATCGCTCATTTCCGAGACGTCCAGGGCGACGATGTCCTTGCCCTTGAGATCTTCCAGTGCCGCCAGGGCGATATCTTTGATATTCGTCATAACACCTTTGCTTGAAACCTTGACTAGGGGCCGCTTTGAGTGGCCGTTCGATAGAGTTGTTTGTTTTCAATATATTGCAATACCGCATCCGGCAGCAGGTAGCGCGGCGACCGGCCAGCGGCGATCAATTGGCGGATACCGGTGGCGGATATCGGCAGCAGTGTCTGCTCCCGCACCACCAGGCGCCCGCGGGTCTCCCGGTGCAGTTGCTCCACCTCGCCGCCGCGCCTCTCCAGCAGTTCCGCCACCTTCCCCTCCCCGGGCAGCCGCCAGCCCGGGCGGGCGACCACCACCAGGTGGGCCAGCTCCAGCAGGCGCTCCCAGCGGTGCCAACTGGGCAGGGTGAGCAGCGAATCCAGCCCCATGCAGAAGCTGATGGATACTTCCTCTCCCAATTCCCCGCGCAGTTCCTCCAGGGTGTCCACCGTGTAGGTGGGGCCGGGGCGCTGGAGTTCGCGTTCGTCCAGTTGCAGTTCCCCACAGCCCGCCAGCGCAAGCGCCAGCATCTGCCGGCGGTGTTCCGCCGACACCCCCGGGCTCTCCCGGTGGCGCGGCTGGCGGCTGGGTAGAATGCGCATCTCGTCGACCCCCAGCGCCTCGCGAAGCTCCAGGGCCATACGCAGGTGGCCGAAGTGCACCGGGTCGAAGGTGCCGCCGAACAGGGCGATGGTGTGCAGCTCGCTCATCAGGTCAAACCGCGGCGTGGATAAGCTGCGACGGTGGATGCGCTTCGCTTATCCACCCTACGAAACGACTTATTCCTGTAGGAGCGGGCCCTGCCCGCGAAATACCCTTGCGCTGATCGCGGGCATGGCCCGCTCCTACAGGGTGGTTTCCCTGAATCAATGTGGATTTCCTATAGGTCAGGTTCATTGCCGAACGTGGCCATCCCCCAACACTATCCACTTCTGCGAGGTCAGCCCCTCCAGCCCCACCGGGCCGCGGGCGTGGATCTTGTCGGTGCTGATACCGATCTCCGCCCCCAGGCCGTACTCGAAGCCGTCCGCAAAGCGGGTGGAGGCGTTGACCATCACCGAGCTGGAGTCCACTTCGGCGAGGAAGCGCCGGGCGCGGCTGTAGTCCCCGGTGACAATGGCTTCGGTGTGGCCGGAGCCGTAGCGAGCGATATGGTCCATGGCCGCATCCATATCCCCGACGATACGAATGGACAGCACCGGCGCCAGGTACTCCTCGCTCCAGTCCGCCTCCGCGGCGGGGTTGCAGTCCTCGAGGATCTTGCGCGTCCGCTCGCAGCCGCGCAGCTCCACGCCCTTCTCGCGATAGGCCTGCGCCAGCTTCGGCAGTATATCCCCGGCGACGCCCTCCGCCACCAGCAGGCTCTCCATGGCGTTGCACACGCCGTAGCGGTGGGTCTTGGCATTCAGCGCGATATCGAACGCCTTTTGCAGGTCCGCGCGGTCGTCGATATACACATGGCAGACGCCGTGCAGGTGCTTGATCACCGGCACCCGCGCATCGCGGCTGACCCGCTCGATCAGGCTGGGGCCACCGCGGGGCACTATCACGTCCACGTATTCCGGCATGCTGATCAGTGCGCCCACCGCCGCGCGGTCGGTGGTGTCCACCACCTGTACCGCGGTCTCCGGAAGCCCGGCCTCTGCCAGGCCGGCGGCGATGCAGGCGGCGATGGCGCCGTTGGAGTGCAGCGCTTCGCTGCCGCCGCGCAAAATGGTGGCGTTGCCGGATTTCAGACACAGGCTGGCGGCATCGATGGTCACGTTGGGGCGGGATTCGTAGATGATGCCCACCACCCCCAGGGGTACGCGCATCTTGCCCACCTGGATGCCGCTGGGGCGGTATTTGAGGTCATCGACCTCCCCCACCGGGTCCGCCAGTTCGGCAATCTGGTGAAGGCCGTCGATCATCCCGTCGATCCGCTCGCCGGTGAGTTCGAGCCGGTCCAGCAGCGCCGCGTCCAGGCCATTGTCGCGCCCCGCCTTCATGTCCCGGTCGTTGGCCTCGGCGATCTGATCGCGGCGGGCGTCCAGTTGTTCGGCAATGGCATGAAGTGCGCGGTTCTTGGTGGCGGTATCCGCCCGCGCCATCCGCCTCGATGCCTCGCGGGCGGCGCGGCCCATCTCTTCCAGTCTGGCTTGAGTGGATTGTTCACTGGTATTTGCGGCGCTACTGGTCACTCCAACTCTCCGTTCTGTTCTCTTGCTGTTCTCTGGGGCCGCGCAGTATAACCCACCGGACTGCGGATTCACCGGGCCACAGGGGCTTATTCTCGACTCCAGCGATCCAGGCTGGCGGCGATAGTGGCCAGGCGTTCCAGGGGATCGGAAGTGGCCAGCAGTTCCACACGCACCCGGTCCTCCAGCGGCAGCAGTTGCGCCAGTTGCCAGGACAGGGCGTCGGCGCTGTCCACCGGGGCAAACTGCAGGGACAGCATGGCTGCGTGTTGCTTCAACTCCCGCAATACTTCGAGCAGGCCGTCGCAGTTCACGGGCACCGGCCTGGCCGGCTCGTCCGGCAGCCACTCCACCTCGTCGCCGATCAACAGGCCGTCCTCCGCACGGTGGGTTTCCAGTATCCGGAAGCGGCGCTGGCCGCGCACCTGGATATGCAGCAGGCCCTCTTCCCCCTGGCTCCAGTCGACGATCTGCACAGTGAGCCCCACCGGCCAAACCGAAGCGCGGCCCACTTCCTTCCCCTCGCGAATCAGCGCCACGCCAAAGCCACTGTCCGTCTTCAGTGTCTCGGTCACCAGGCGCAGGTAGCGCTGCTCGAAAATACGCAGGGGCAGAGTGACCCCGGGGAACAGCGCCATACCGAGGGGGAAAAGGGGAATCTGTGGCAAAAGTGGTACTCCCGATTCGATCGTCCGAGTTCCAAAGATATCATTCGCGCGGGGCGCGACTTCTTATAGAAAAGAATTGTATGCCAGCTGGACTAAACTTTTCGGAGAATCCCTTTTGGAGTCCCCCATGCGCTGGCGCCAGGGCCGCAGAAGCGAGAATATCGAAGACCGCCGCGGCCAGTCCCCGCGCTCGGGCAACCGACTGGGAAATCTTTTCGCCCTGGCCCCCCTGCTGCTGCGCAGTAAAAAGGCCTGGCTGATCCTCGGCGTGATCGTCGCCATCTACTATTTCAGTGGCGGCTTGGAATACCTGCCCGGCGGCGGCCAACCCCCTCCCCTCAGTACCGAACAGCCCGGCCAGCCGGGCACGCCCGGCGACGAGGTCGCCGATTTCGTTTCCGTGGTACTGGCGGACACCGAGGACACCTGGGACCAGTTGTTCCAGACCGCCGGCCTCCAGTACCAACCGCCCAAGCTGGTGCTCTACCACGACACCGTGCGCTCCGCCTGTGGTTTCAATACCGCCGCGGTGGGCCCTTTCTACTGCCCCGACGACAGCAAGATCTACCTGGATCTGGATTTTCTCAGCGACCTGAAACAGCTGGACGCGCCGGGGGATTTCGCCTTCGGCTACGTCATCGCCCACGAAGTGGGCCACCATGTGCAGAATCAGCTGGGCACCACCCAAAAGGTACAGCAGGCGCGCCTGCAGTCGGACAAAGCCACTGCGAACCGGCTGTCGGTAATGCTGGAATTGCAGGCGGACTGCTTCGCCGGCGTCTGGGCCTACTACGCCAACCGCGACCGGCAGATGCTGGAGCCGGGCGACCTGGAGGAGGGCCTGGCCGCCGCCTCGGCAGTGGGCGACGACCGCCTGCAAAAACGCACCGGGCGCGCGGTATCCCCCGACGCCTTTACCCACGGCAGCGCCAAACAGAGGGTCTACTGGTTCAAGCAGGGCTTCAACAGTGGCGACGTAACCAAGTGCAATACCTTTGCCGCCCTGGCGGGCCAGTGACAGCCGCGCTAAGCTGCTCTCCGTAAACGACGATTCCCGGCCGGTAGCACCGGCCCATTTTATGGAGAAAACCCATGCCAAAGGCCACAGCCCGCCACATCCTGGTGGAAAACGAAGAAGAGTGCCTCAAGCTGAAAAAAGAGATCGAAGAGGGCGCCGACTTCGGCATCATCGCCCAGGAACACTCCAAGTGCCCCTCCGGCCGCTCCGGCGGAGAGCTGGGGGAATTCAGCCAGGGGCAGATGGTGCCGGAGTTCGACAAGGTGGTATTTTCCGGCGAATTGAACAAAGTGCTGGGGCCGGTGGAAACCCAGTTTGGGTATCACCTGATCGAGGTTACCGACCGCAGCGACTGATCCGAGGTTTCAGCCGCATCGGCCGCGGTGGTCCGCAAAACAATTATTTCATCCAATAGCAACGGCCGGAGTCGATATCCAGGCATACGCCACTGGCAGCCACTGGCAGCCATTGGCGCAGGGCTTTTCAGGTCACGACTACCGGCCGCTCCCACGCATATCCTGCAATTCAATCGCGATAGCGCTTGGTCAGATCCCCGTAGGCCTCGATGCGCCGGTCGCGCAAAAACGGCCACCAGCGCCGCACATTCTCGCTGCGCGCCAGGTCCACATCCGCCACCAGCACTTCCGCCTGTTCGCCAGCGGTCGCGATGAATTCGCCCTGGGGACCGGCGACGAAACTGTGGCCCCAGAACTGCGAACCCTGGGTCTGTGCCGTCGGGTCCGGCTCGAAACCGATCCGGTTGGCGACCAGCACCGGCAAGCCGTTGGCCACCGCGTGGGCGCGCTGGATGGTGATCCAGGCATCGCGCTGGCGGCTCTGCTCGGCCGCGTCATCCGCCGGGTTCCAGCCGATGGCCGTGGGATATAGCAGCAGGTCCGCGCCAGCCAGCGCCATCATGCGCGCCGCTTCCGGATACCACTGGTCCCAGCACACCAGCAGGCCCAGCTTGCCGACACTGGTGTCGATGGGACTAAAGCCCAGGTCGCCAGGGGTGAAGTAAAACTTTTCGTAGTAACCGGGATCATCCGGGATATGCATCTTGCGGTAGATGCCGGCAATGCTGCCGTCCCGCTCCAGCACCACCGCGGTGTTGTGATAAAGGCCGGCCGCACGCCGCTCGAACAGGGAGATGACCAGCACGATGCCGAGTTCCCTGGCGAGGGCGCCGAACTGCTCGGTGGACGGGCCGGGAATCGGTTCGGCCAAATCGAACAGGTCCGTGCTCTCGTGCTGGCAGAAATACAGGCCCGTGTGCAGCTCCTGCAACAACACCAGTTGGGTGCCGCGCGCGGCGGCCTCGCGGATACCGGCGATGGTAGCCCGCACCGTCTGCTCGCGATTGTCGGAACAAGCCTGTTGCACCAGGCCAACGCGCAGGATTTTCTTACTCATAAACTCTCCGGTATTTACCCACTTGCGTAACTACTCCCCCGGTAGGAGCCTGCTTGCAGACGAACAAGAACGAAACTCCGTAGCCGTTCGCCTGCAAGCAGGCTCCTACAAGGTGGTTCCCCGAAATCAATCCGGGCTCCCTAGGGGTGAGTAGTTGCCACTCGGTATCTGCATGGTCACACAGTGCAGGCTGCCGTACTGCTCGATCAGCGCGCGGCAGTCGATGCCGATCACTTCGCGGTTCGGGAAGCAGGGGCGCAGGCGCGCCAACGCCTCATTATCATTTTTATCGCCGTAAACGGGCACCAGCACCGCGCCGTTGATGATCAGGAAGTTGGCGTAGCCCGCCGGCAGGCGCCGGCCGTCCTCGTCGAAGACCGGCGCCGGCAGGGGCAGCGGTACCAGCTTGTAGGGCTCGCCGTCCCCGCGGCGGAAGGCGGCCAGCTCCACGGCCATGGCCTGCAGATCCGCGAAATGCGCATCGCCCCGATCCTCACACGCCTGATAGGCGATGGTCCCGGCATCGCAGAAGCGGGCAATGGTATCGATGTGGCCGTCGGTATCGTCGCCGAGCAGGTCTCCGTGGCGCAGCCACAGCACCCGCTCCACCCCGAACAGCGGCTTGAGGAAATCCTCTATCTGCGCCTTGTTCAAATGCGGGTTGCGGCTGGGCGCCAGCAGGCAGCGCTCGGTGGTGAGCAGGGTGCCGGTGCCGTCCACCTCGATGGCGCCGCCCTCCAGCACGAAATCCAGCGCTTCCACTTCCGCCGCCAGCGCGCCCTGCTCCGCCAGCTTGCGCGTGATCCGGTTGTCGCGACCGGCCGCGAACTTGCCGCCCCAGCCGTTGAACACGAAGTCCAGGTGCCGAAGGCGGCCGCTGCGGAACACGGTGATGGGCCCGTGGTCCCGCACCCAGACATCGTCGCTCTCCACCCGGTATATATGCAAGCGCTGCGGGCGGGCGCCGGCCAGCACCAGGCGGTCGCGCAGAAGGGCCGGTTCCAGGCCGTAGTTGATATGCACATTCTGGTAGCGGCTTATGGTCGCGGCTATCTCCACGAAGCAGCGCTCCACCGCAGCGAAGTGCCGCGCAAAATCCCCATCGGCGCGCGGCCAGGTCAGCATCACCGCCGACTGGGGCGCCCACTCCGGGGGAAGAAAGGATGAGTTCATAACTGGACCCGGAAAGACTCGGAGGTGCTGGATTCTAACCGCTTTGCGTATTCTTCGCTCACTGGGAGCGCGGGGCCATCTACGGGGAGCTGAGGGCTCCTTACCGGGAGCTGAAGGCTCTTTACCGGGACTCCTATTGTAGGATGGGCAAAGCGGAGCGTGCCCATCAACCTCCCGGAAGATGGGCACGTCGCTACGCTCCTTTGCCCATCCTACAACTGTGGGAGCCTGCTTGCAGGCGAACATTCCCGGTGCCTTGCCACGACCTCAATTCGCCTGCAAGCAGGCTCCTACAGGGGGATTCCGCTCAACTTAGTACCATTCGGGTCAGGAGCTAGCCATCTCGCCCTCTCCCACCGCCTGCGCCTTTCCCATTTCTTCCGGCGCCCCCAGCGGCTTGAACAGCAACAACAGCAGCGGCAACAGAGTCAGCGATCCCAACAGCGCCGCGGACATGGCCAGTGCAGTGAGCAGGCCGAAGTAGATGGACGGCACGAACTTGGACAGGGCCAGGATGGAGAAGCCGGCGATAATGGTAATGGCGGTATAGAACATGGCGCGGCCGATGGTGGCGTGGCTGCGGTGCATGGTGGCCAGGTAGTCGCCGTCCTTTTCGAATTCGGCGCGGAAACGATAGAGGTAGTGGATCGCGTGGTCCACACCGATCCCCACGGTGATCGCGGCGATGGTGATGGTCATCATGTCCAGCGGAACACCGGCCAGGCCCATGCCGCCGAGCACCACGCAGGCGGCGAGCATATTCGGCACCAGGGCGATAATGGCCAGGGACAGGGAGCGGAACAGCACCAGGAACATCAGCAGGATGCCCACGAACACCGCGCCCAGGGTGAGTATCTGCGACTTGAACAGGCTCTGCAGCATATTGTTGTAGAGCACCAGCAGGCCGGTCTGGCGAATATTTTCCGGCGCTATCCCCATGTTGTCTTCCGCATAATTGTAGATCCGCTGGATCAGCTCCTCGCGGCGCAGGTTGGGATCGGTTTCCATGGCGCGCAGGGTAATTCGCGCCTGGCTGTGTTCAACGGACAGATAGGGGGCTACCAGCACATCGTTGATGTCCTCCGGCAGGCTGGTGCGCGCCACTGCCAGTTCGAAATCGTTAAGAGGGCCGTTGTTTAAATCCCGTGCCACTTTGTACAGGGTGGCCAGGGACTGCACCTTGCCAATTTCCGGTTGCTGCTCCAGGAAATCGTGCAACTGCTCTATTTTCGCCAGGCCGGCGACGGTAAACCAGTAGCTGTTTTCCACTGTTTCCTCTTCCCCGCCGAATGGATCATCGGCGGCAAAGGGGTCTTCCCCGGCAAAGCCGTCGTCCGCCACATCCATGGCGAAGGGGTCCTCCTCGCCCTCGAATGCGGGAGCCTCTTCCTCCGGTTTATCCAGAATGATATCCAGGGTCACGGTACCCCCCAGGCGCTGATCGATCACCTGCATGCCCTGGTAAATTTCCGTGGATTTGTCGAAGTAGTCGATAAAGCGGTTTTCCACCTTCAACATGGAGATACCCACGGCGCTGACCACCGCCGCCAGTAGCGAGACGCCGAGCACAATGCCGCGACGCCGCTCGGCGAAGCGGGAAAAAATCAGGGTGAAAACTCCGGAGTTGTCTTCCCCGACGCCGTCGGTACGCTTGCGCAGCAGCATCAGTGCCGCGGGAATAATCGCGAACGACAGCACCAGCGCCAGGGTCACGCCGATGGTCATCATCCAGCCAAAGTCGATCACCGGGCGGATGCCGCTCACCACCAGCGATACGAAGGCCACCATGGTGGTCAGCGCGGTGTACAGGCAGGGCTTGGCCATAAACTGTACCGTCTCCATCGCCAGCCGCCGGCGGTCCCAGTCCGGGTTCTGCGCGGCGAACTCGCGGTAGCGCACCGCCAGGTGAATGGTGATGGCCAGGGTGATAATCAGCAGCAGGGCGACGAAGTTGGCGGAGATGACCGTGAGACGCCAGTCCAGCCAGCTGAGCAGGCCCAGCATCGTCACCGCGGTAACCACGCAGGTGGCCAGGGGCAACAGAACCCAGCGCGCCTGCCGGAAAATAACCAGCAAGGTGACGATAATAAACAGCAGGATACCGCTGCCGAAGACCACCAGGTCGCTCTTGATAAAGGAGATCATATCGGCGGTGATCATCGATACGCCGCCGAGGAACAGCTCGGCGTTGCCCTTGTAGTCGGTGAGGATTTCCCGCACCTCTTCCACCCGCTCTCGGGAGCGCTGCTCCCCCTGGGTGCGATGCTGCAGGTAAGCGGCACTGACCTCCTCCAGACGCGCGGCCTCTTCCCCACTCAGCCCTTCATCGCTATTGCGTTTGCGGCGCAGGGCGTCGCGCTCGCGCACCAGTTCCAAGCCCCGGCGGTCCAGTTCCAGGTTGAGCAGCAGTGCGGTGGTCTGGCCGTCCGGGCTCAGGATCAGTTCGCGGTATATGGGGCTGGAGAGAAATTCCTGGCGCGCCAGCTTTCTGTCCGTGCCCGGGGTGGAGAGGGTGCGGATGCCGTCGGCAATATCGGCGATCGCCGGTTTGGGACTGTACAGCAGCGGAACATCGAGAATGGTCTGCACACTGGTAATGCCTTCCACCTGCGCCAGCTCATCGCGCAGGCGACGCAGGGTGGCCAGGGAGTCGTCGTCGAACAGGTCGCCGTTCTTGTAGCGGTAGGTGGCCACCAGGAAGTCGCCGGAGGAATAGCGCTCGGCGATCTCGCGGAAATAATCCAGGGAGTCGTCGGCTTCCAGGGTGAGGGAATCGGCGGAGGCGTCCAGCTTGAAGCGCGGCAACCCCGCAGCCGCGATCAGAGTGAGCAGCGCGACGATCACCAGCACGGTCTTCGGGTGCTCAATTACCAGTTTTTCGTAGCAGGTCTTTAAAGCTGACAACATGGCTATTCGCTTATTAAAAATAGAAATTCTTTAAAATTTTCCTGGCTTGATGGGCACGCTACGCTTTGCCCATCTACAGGTCTTTCCCTGTAGGAGCCTGCTTGCAGGCGAACACGGCGGTTGCAACAGGGCTTGGCAATGTTCGCCTGCAAGCAGGCTCCTACAGGGGGATATTCGAGAGTTTTGCAGGATGGGCAAAGCGCAGCGTACCCAGCCATTTTTTTCTCAGGCGTCAGCGGTCGATATGCCCCAGGTCGCGTTCCGGGAACAAGAGATCGCGCACGCGTTTTTTCAGTTCCTTGGGGCCGGGAAAACCGCCGTCCCGCACACGCTCCCAGATCAACTGGTCGTCGACGAAAATTTCAAACACGCCGCCGCTGACCGGTTTGAGCGCCACCTGCTCCAGATCATCGCCAAAAGTGTAGAGCAGCTCCTGGGCCATCCAACTGGCGCGCAGCATCCAGTTGCACTGCACGCAGTAATGAATCGTTACCGTAGCCTTCACACTTCCCCCCATTTGGGCAGCAGTTTCTGTTCGATGCCCAGTTGATCCATCAATCGCGCCACAACGAAGTCCACCAAGTCCTCCACCGACTGCGGCTTTTGATAGAAGCCGGGGCTGGCCGGCAGTATCACCGCGCCCATGCGCGTGAGCTTGAGCATATTTTCCAGGTGGATTTCCGAGTAAGGCGCCTCCCTCGGCACCAGAATCAGTTGCCGTCGCTCCTTCAACGCCACATCCGCGGCGCGCTCGACCAGGTTGTTGGAGGCCCCGCAGGCGATCGCCGACAGGGTACCGCCGCTGGCCGGGCAGATCACCATACTGGCGGCGCTGCCGGAACCGGAGGCCACCGGGGAAAACCAGTCCCGCTTGCCGAACAGTTGCAGTTGGCCCTCGCGGGCGTCGAAGCGGCGGTGGAAAAATTCCTCCAGTTCCTTGTCTCCCTCCTGCGGCAGCCGGCAGTCGGTCTCGGTGTCGATCACCACTTTGGCCGCATCGGAGAGCAGCAGCCAGACCCGGCAGTCGGCGGCCAGCAGGCACTGCAGCAGACGCAGGCCGTACTGGGCGCCGGAAGCGCCGGTTATGGCCAGGGTGACTGTTTTGTTGTATGAAGATTGGGCCAAGGCTGTTTCCGCGTAGGGTGCGCTGTGAGACTGTGAAAGTATTCCTGCTCAACTCTAAAGATCGCGCTCCTACGTGGCTACTTTAGATTTAGCAGGCCCAAACTCGCTTAGTATTTGCGAGAGAGCACCAATATCGGCTATTAATTGATCAACCTGGTGTGTTCAAAAAATTCTTTCACAGTCTCTGTGCGCACCTTATATCGATTGTCGATTCCAAGGGGGTTCCGGGCGGTGCGCACGGCGCACCCTACGGCTACGAGTTCCGGCCGTGCCTCTTTTCCAATGCCCCCAGCAGGCGCTGGTGGATGCCGCCAAAGCCACCGTTGCTCATCACCACGATATGGCTGCCGGGGGCGGCCAGATTGACTGCGGATTCTACCCCAGCGTCGATATTGTCGAAAATCTTCGCCGGCACAGTGGAATGGTGAACCACTTCACCCAGGGACCAGTCCATCCCCGCCGGCTCGTACCAGAGCACCAGGTCGGCGCCGGCGCAGGCGTGGGCCAGTTGTTGGCGGTGAACCCCCATGCGCATGGTATTGGAACGCGGTTCGATCAGGGCGATGATCTTTTCGTCCCCCACCTTCGCACGCAGCCCGTTGAGGGTGGATTCGATGGCGGTGGGATGGTGGGCGAAATCGTCGTAGACGCGGATTCCCCCAACCTCTCCCAGGCACTCCATGCGGCGCTTGACCCCCTCGAACAATCCCAGGGCCTGCGCAGCCAGGCCGGGTGAAACGCCGACGTGGCGCGCGGCGGCCATGGCGGAGAGGCCGTTGCGTACATTGTGCAGCCCGGTCTGCTGCCATTCCACCCGCGCCACCTCGGCGCCGCGGAAGTTCACCGCAAAGCTGCCGCCGTCCGCGGCGATATCCATCGCGCACCAGTCGGCCAGGTGGACGCCCTCCTCGCCCTCGGTGGAAAAACGCTGCAATTCGCTCCAGCAGCCCCGTTCCAGCACTTCCTCTACCGACCCGTCGGCGGCAGCTACGATCAGGCCGTTGCCCGGTACGGTGCGTACCAGGTGTTGGAACTGACGCTGGATGTCCGCCAGGTCGCTGAAGATGTCCGCGTGGTCGAATTCCAGGTTGTTAATGATCAGGGTATGCGGGCGATAGTGTACGAACTTGGAGCGCTTGTCGAAAAAAGCGGTGTCGTACTCGTCCGCCTCCACCACGAAAAATGGCGTATCCCCCAGGCGTGCGGATACGCCGAAGTTCTTCGGCACGCCGCCGATCAGGAAGCCGGGATGCATACCCGCGTGCTCCAGTATCCAGGCCAGCATGCTCGCGGTAGTCGTCTTGCCGTGGGTGCCGGAAACCGCCAGTACCCAGCGGCCGCCAAGAAAGTGATCACAAAGCCACTGCGCGCCGGAGGTATAAGACAGGCCCCGCTCCAGCACCGCCTCCACCGCCGGATTGCCGCGGGACAGGGCGTTGCCGATGATCACCAGGTCCGGCGCCGGCTCCAGTTGAGCCGGATCGTAGCCCTCGGTGAGCTGGATTCCGGCATGCTGCAACTGAGTGCTCATGGGCGGGTAGACATTGGCGTCACTGCCGGTGACCCGGTGCCCTTCGGCCACCGCCAACTGGGCCAGGCTGCCCATAAAAGTACCGCAGATACCTAGAATATGGATGTGCATGCCGGTTATGCCTACTCCTACTAATTGCGGCGCAAGCTTACCATGGCACTTGAGCGCAGTAATTGCCAAATCCCGCGTTTTCGGTGCAATTGCAACGTCATTCCATTAGACTGCGCGCCGAATTTGCCAGCCTCTCCCTCCATAGGATAGATATGTCGAAGAAGAACGCTTTTTATGCCCAATCCGGCGGCGTCAGCGCCGTGATCAATGCCTCCGCCTGCGGTGTGATCGAGGCGGCGCGGGAACACCACGACCGGATCGGCAACCTGTACGCGGGGCTGAACGGCATTGTGGGCGCACTGCGCGAAGAGCTGATCGACGTAAGCCAGGAGAGTTCGGACAATATCACCGCCCTGCGCCACACCCCCTCCGGCGCCTTCGGCTCCTGCCGCTACAAGCTGAAGAGCCTGGAGGAGAACCGGGCGGAATACGAGCGTCTGATCGAGGTGTTCAAGGCCCACGATATCGGCTATTTTTTCTACAATGGCGGCGGTGACTCTGCGGACACCTGCCTGAAGGTCTCCCAGTTGTCAGAGAAGATGGGCTACCCTATCCAGGCCATCCATATCCCCAAAACCGTGGACAACGACCTGCCGCTGACAGACAACTGCCCCGGCTTCGGCTCGGTAGCCAAGTACGTGGCTGTTTCCACCAAAGAGGCATCGCTGGACGTGGCCTCCATGTGCGCTACTTCCACCAAGGTCTTCGTCTTCGAAGTAATGGGCCGCCACGCCGGCTGGATAGCCGCCGCCAGCGCTCTGGCCCAGGACCAGCAGGGTGATGCGCCCCATATCATCCTGTTCCCGGAAGTGGCCTTCGACAAAGAGAAGTTCCTGGCCAAGGTAAAACAGACCGTGGAAGAAAAGGGCCACTGCGTCGTCGTCGCCTCCGAGGGCGCCCAGTATGCCGACGGCACCTTCCTCGCCGACTCCGGCACCACCGACGCCTTCGGCCACAAGCAGCTCGGCGGCGTGGCGCCGACCCTGGTCAATATGATCAAGCAGGAACTGGGTTTCAAATACCACTGGGCGCTGGCGGACTACCTTCAGCGTGCCGCGCGCCATATCGCCTCCGCCGCCGACGTGGCCCAGGCCTATGCCGTGGGCCGCGCCGCGGTGGAAATGGCCGTGGCCGGGAAGAGCGGCGTGATGCCCGTCATCGTGCGGGATTCCGGCCCGGAGTACAGCTGGTCCGTGGGCGAAGCCCCGCTGACCGAAGTGGCCAACAGGGAAAAGATGATGCCGCGGGACTATATCAGTGAGGACGGCTTCGGCGTCACCCAGGCCGCGCGCGACTACCTGCTGCCGCTGATCCAGGGCGAGGATTACCCGCCGTATAAGAATGGCGTGCCGCAGTATGCGCGACTGAAGAAGGTGTTGGTGGAGAAGAAGCTGAAGGAATGTTTCAGCGTGTAACCAAGTGGCGCCATGTGGGTCTTAGAGCCTGTAGACATTTCCTGGGATATTTGCTCCTGACGGCGAATCCCGGCTCGCTTGTCCTCTGGATCTGAGTTATGCCGCCTTGTCGATCCTGGCCGCGGGTTCTCTGCCGATCACCTGGACCACCTTGGGTGGCAATCCAGCCAAAATAATAAAAGCCATCGAAGCATAAAACCTCGCAACATCCGGCCCGCTCCCGCGGGCCCTTCAACGAGTGGCACATCCAAATTGCGAAGACAATTTTATTATGGCGCTGCCATGTGCACTCCCCCTTGGATCAGCGACGCGAACGTCTTCGCCGCGTCCGCCTCACTGCAGTTTCCTCGCACCATCGCGGCCGAGAGCGCCTCGCCCGCGCCGATCAGGCCGACGCAGCGCCGTTCCAGGTCGACTTGCGGCAAATTAACGTACGGCTCCAACACGGCAGCGAACAACTGGACATAGCCATCGAGTAGCTCCTGGTACACCGCCTCCTTTTCCTCACTGCCCGTCAGCGCCGCTCCAATCGCATGCCACTCGCCGCTGGTATCCGCATAACAGTGGATGTATGCGGACGCGAGGGCCTCGATAGTCTCCTCGAGGCTTCGCTCTCCGGTGATCAACCCTTTCCGGAGTGCGTTTGCCTGCTCTCGGTCGATCGATTTGTAGAGCTCGATCAGGAGCTTCGAGCGCGTACCGAAGTGATCGTAGGCCACCGGCTTGGAGATGCCGGCACGCGCGGCCAGGTGCCCCAGGGTCAGCCGATCCGCCCCCTCATCCCGGACGATCTGAAGCGCCGTATCGAGCAATTGGCGCCGCCGCTCTGCCCTGGACAGCCTTCGGGAGGTTAATATGTGATCACTTTTCATCGCGTCTTCCTGTTGCATAACCTACTAAAAGTAGCTTATTGTGTTAAAAGCTACTTTTAGTAGGTTTTAACACGGAGAAAGGAGAAGTCGCAATGTCCACGGTTCCCATCCTGCTCATCGGCGGCGCTGGCATCGTTGGCCGCCAGACAGCACGATTGCTGCGCGCCGCTCATCCCGATATGCCGCTGCTGATCGGCGGTCGCGATCTCGCCAAGGCCAAGGAAGCCGCAGCCGAAATCGGCAATGCCGAAGCCGCAAAGATCGACCTGGCCACCGCCGACCTCGGGCTCGGTGAACGCCCGGTCAGCTCCGTGGCGATCTTTTTCACGGATACCACGGTCGCCGCACTGCGTTTCGCCCAAGCGCGCGGCGTACCGTACATCAGTATATCCCCGGCCATACACGAGGTCGGCCCCGAAGTCGCGGCATACATGCACGAACCGAGTGCCTCGCCAATCGTCCTCGGTACCGAATGGCTGGTGGGCGCCACAACGATACCCACGCTTGAGTTCGCCAAGGCGTTCGGTCACGTTCACGACATCTGTATCGGTGCCCTGCTCGACGAACAGGACGAAGGCGGCCCGGCGGCATTCGCCGATCTGGAACGCCAAACAAAGGCCATTCCCGCCGTGCTGGCTCGCAGCGACGGCACCTGGTTCTGGCGCACCGTCGACGATGCCAGGGCCGAATTCCGCGCCGCCGATGGCACCGTGGTGCAAGCCTCCGCCCTGTCGCCACATGACGTCGTCGGTCTGGCGACCGCAACCGGCGCACCGAACGTGGAGTTCAATCTGGCCATAGGGACGAGCTCCACCCGCCGTCTCGGCGAGCCGATGTCGACCGAGATCATCATCGAGCTCGCAGGGGAAGATCCTTCAGGTCATCCGCTGCGCACTCGCCATGCGGTCATCCACCCCGAGGGGCAAATGCCACTCACTGGGCTCGGGGTCGCCATGGTGCTCGAACGGCTGACCGGACTCGATGGAAACCCCGCACCCCCGGCCGGGCTTTACTTCCCGTATCAGTTGCTCGAACCCAGGGCCTATTTCGCCCGCTTTGAGCAGATGGGCGGAAAGATTCTGAAGCTGGAGGGGATGTGAGAATCAAGCACTAGAGGTGGATGCAGCTTAATCAGAAAAAAAGAGGCATACTATTCAGCCTTCTTTTCATACCACTCTTTCATGACATACCAGACCTTCTTTTTGACACCATTTTCGGAAAGCAGGCCTTTACGATTCCAGTAGTCCTGGATGTTCGCCAGCGGCCGTCGAGGAGACAGGAAGTCCTTCAAAATCCATGGCGACACGCCGCGAAGACCCACCATGTTATCCAACATCTCCAGGTTGTAACGGTAGACAAGTGCCTGATTTTCTTCGGTAAACACCTGGTGTTCGTCACCGTGGAATCCCTGCAGGGCACCCGCACCAAACTCGCTCACAATAATGGGCTTATCGTAATCAGATACCCAGCGATAGTTTGCGCACTCCTCCGGGGCATCTTCATACCAGCCACAATAGGTATTGATACCAATCACATCCACTTTTTCTGCAAACGGGTCGTCAACGCGGCGACCGTATTCGGTGGTACTCTGAGTATTGATAGCAGCAGTCACCAGACGAGTTGGGTCCAAGCTGTGCACCTTATCCACCAGTTTTCCCAGGAATTCAGTGCGTACTTCGTCTTTCGGGGTTTCATTCGCAATGGACCACAGGATAATTGCGGCGCGGTTCTTGTCCCGAGTCAGCATTTCCGTGTACTGGGTTTCCGCCTTCTGATAAACCTCCTCACTACCAAACTGGATATCCCAGTAAACCGGGATTTCCGCCCACACTAATAGCCCCATTTCATCGGCGATACGCAGCATGGCTTCATTGTGCGGATAGTGGGCCAGGCGCACGTAGTTACAACCCAGCTCCTTGGCCCAGCTCAGCAGGGTTCGCGCATCTTCTTCACTCCAGGATCGGCCGGCGCCTTTGGGGCTCTCCTCGTGGATGGAAATACCACGCAGGAAGACAGACTCACCATTCAAGAGGATTTCTGTACCGTTAATATCAACGGTACGAAACCCAATGCGATCGACCACCTCGCTACCATTGAATGCGATCTCGATTCCATAAAGTTTGGGGTTTTCCGGCGTCCACAATTGCGGATCAGCCGGAATGATTACTTCTGCCTTCCCGTTTTTATCCAATGCAACGGTTGCGTTGATACCCAGCTCAGGAACTCGAAATAGAACTTTGGATTTCTTGCTGTAGTCACCAGCCGCCTTGAAGTATGCCTTGATGGCTGGCTCTGAACCCGGAGCATAAACTGCGGAGTAGTCAGAAATATAAGCATTCTCCAGCTCGAGCAGTTTGACAGAGCGTGTGATACCACCATAGTTCCACCAGTCAGTACTCATGGTCGGAATATAATCCGGCTCCCTGCGATTGTTAACTTTTACTACCAGGGAGTTTTCGCCGTCCTTCAAATTGTCATTGACATTAAACTGGAACGGGGTGAATCCGCCTTCGTGCCCACCAAGGAACTCGCCATTGAGATATACTTTTGCAATATAGTTAACCGCCCCTAAGTAGAGTACATAATTCTTGTTCTTACGCTTATCTACAGTAAATTTCCGGTGATACCAGACAGATCCCTCATATCTGAACAGCTCTTTATCCTGAGTATTCCAGTCTCCCGGGACCTGCAGCTTCATGCTGCTGGAAAAATTGTATTCAACCAACTGTGAAGGACTGCTCGGGACAGTGTTTGTGAAGAATTTTCTTTTGTCGCCAACATCAAACGCATCAATAATCACGTTCCACTCGCCATTCAGACTCTGGTAATCCCGGGATTCCGTATTCTGAATGAGCTCTACCGCGAACGCGGAAGGCAACCAGCCGATGAGTAAAATAAGCCAGCACTTCATATTCTCTCTCTACTTACTAAAGTAAGGCAGAAGGGAAGGATACTCATCTCCCGGGACCGTACAAGACAGGGATACCGATTGCGATCGTACAGAGATGTATATGCCGAAATGGGTATCCCTTCCTTCCGACCCGGTAGTATGTAACCGCGCTCTTCCCCAACTTATCCAGCCCGGTTAATCCAGGTGAAAAACCGTCTGCAGTTGAGTCGTCTTCGGGCTCTTATCCGTTTCTGTATCCATGATATCGGCCATGTAGGCCCACCATTTCTGCATAACCGCCCTTTGAGGAAGATTATCCATTCCGTGGTTTTCGGCACGCTTTAGTACGGCGAACAATTGAAGAGTGTCCCGGTGAAGATAAATGGAATAGTCTTCAATTTCGGCCGACTTTAATTCTTCAACCAATTCAGGCCATATTTCGTCGTGCCGCTTCTTGTACTCCGCTTCACAGCCTGCTTTCAGCTGCATTACAAATGCAATTTTTTCCATAACGGTAAACTGTCTGATCTCCGAGAAAGGCAATTCCTGAAAGTGACAAAATCAGCCAGGAAAAAAACCTGGCAAATTGTTTAAATCCGACCGGAGACTAGCTTCCGGTCGGTAAATTCCATAAAGAATCAGGACGTCACATCTTGTAAGAAAACCCAAGCGCGAACTCGCGGCCGGAATACCGCAGGTCGGACAACCGGTGCTCGCCGGCGGTTTCCACCCTGGCTTCCTTCAACAGGTTCCTTCCGTCAACAAAGAACCTGAGATCGGTGTTCGGCAGGGTGTAAGAAATTTTGGCATCCAGGTAGCCCGCATCTTCGATAAATACCGGGTTGCCGGACCGGTCGGAGGGGCGAGCCAGATACTCATCGCGATAGTTGTAGGCAAGTCGCAAACTCAGCGCCTCGCCTTCCCAGAAAGCCGTCACGTTATAGCTGTCTTCGGACTGGGATGGAAAAGGCAGTTCCTCGCCGGTCAACTGGTTGAACAGGCCAATGTTATCGGCGGTCATATGGGTGTAGTTGGCACTGCCACCCAGGCCGTTGAAGGGGTACGGCAGCATGGTGAAAACCGTCGACGCCTGCAGCTCTATGCCCTTGGTTTTTACACCACTGTCGCCGTTTATTTTCTGCCTGACGTCCCAGAGACGACCGTCACCCAAGAAGTCGATATCCTGCCGCGTTTCCGCATCGAGGATCCAACTGGTGATGTCCTTGGTAAAGTAGGCGGCGGAGACCATCGAGTCCTCGTTCGGGTACCAGTTCAGGGCTATATCCATTTGCCTTGCGCGATACGGATCAAGCAGCGGATTTCCACCAGAACAGGTGTTGGGCATCTGGTCAATTTGTGACTGGCGGGTGGTGTTAATCGTGCAGCTTGCATTCACATTCAGGTCACTGCTTCGAGGTCTGGCCATAACCTTGGCCATGCCGAAGTACAACACCAACTCGTCGGGAATAAGCGCCAGGTTCATATTGATGCTCGGCAGGAAGTCGCTGTACTCTCTGCTGAAGGTCTCTCTGCCAACAAAGGCATCCGGGTGGTCCGGATCTTCAATCCCCGGCCTATCCAAGTCGGTACCCGGATCGACCTGGACGTTGCCGTCTTCATCCAGCTGATCGACAATGACTTCCACCCGGATATCCCCGTTAGTATCGGTATTTGTGACCACATAACGTGCACCGACATTGCCCCAGAAGGGCATACCGCCGAATTCCGTTTCAAAATCCGTTTGCAGGTAAACCGCCTGGGTATCCACGCTGATATCGTAATTGCCAGTGCGCACGTCCAGGTCTTCACGAGTGGTATTGTCCTCACTGACTTCCCGAATGGCCGCAATAAAGTCGTCGGTGTGAACCGCCTGGTAGCTGCCCACAGTGCTCACCCCCAGGTCGTAACCGGAAAACAGATCCGGTGACTCAAAGGTGTTTCCGGAAATAAGGGCGATCTGGTCCTGCGTTGTCCAGACTTCACCATTATATTCCTCGCCCACATCGCGAATGATATTGTACTGATAGTCAGCATTATCAGTGGAACTGGATGTTGCCCTAATACCGCTTCGAATTCTTTTTAAAAACCCTTCTTCAAGATTGTACACAACATCCAGTTTTACACTGGACTCGGATGCTTCATCATGATGGGGCGCATACTTGAAGCGGGATCGGGTTCGGTAGCTGGCGGGACTGTTGACGTTGAAGGTGTCCGAGGTGTCAGCAGGATTATCGGCATTGTAAAAGTAGCCGGTATTGAAATCCCACTCCGGCGCACCGCGGTCATCGAGCGCCACTTGAACACCGGCGATACCGCCTGCGGTAATGTGCGTATCGCGGGAATCTATGTCCTGCTCAGAAGTCGAGTGGGCGGCCATACCACTGATATCCCAGGCACCGCGGCTGAATTCAAAGCCTGTATCGAAAAGGCTGGTTTCCTGATCCCAGGCAAAGTTGAGCGTTCGGTTGGTCACGGTCGCTGCCTGGGATTCAAAGTAGGTAACGTTGTGATTTTCGTCCACCTGCACAGAATCCGCATTTACACGCTCGGCGGAGTGGGTCTCCAAATGCAGGTTGAGGTCAGTCGCTTCCTTGTCTCGCTTGTTGTAGGTGTAACCCGCGTATACGGAAAGCTCATCACTGATATTGTACTGAAAGGTGGTATTGGCACTGATGCGCTTTTCTTCGAGTCCCCATATGCCATACCTGGGCAAGCGCGGAGAAAAGTCCCACCACTGCATTTCACACTCTTCCACACCGTCGCAGTCTGCCATATCCGTGGCAGATGCATAATTCTCGTCGACAACGGTCTTCTCCGGCGAGTTATCATAATCGGCCACGCGGTGCCATTCCGTGTTGCGCAACGCGTGGATCATGGTGTCTTTTTTAGAGGTGGTTACGTTGAGCAAGCCACCAAAATCCTCGTTGAACTTCATTACCCCGATCAGGTTGACCCTGGGGCCCGATGCATCGCTCAGGTCGTTGTACTGCTGTTCACCGTTTACGGACAGAAAATTGCTGTCAAATTCATTCGGCTTGCGCGTGTTGATTTGGATAGTACCACCAATACCACCTTCGGTAAGGCGCGCCTCGGACCCCTTGATGACATCGAGGGACTTGACCAGCTCGGAGGCCATATCGCGGAAGTCGACCGCGCGGCTGCCCCCCATGCCCATCGCCGACACATTGTTGACTTCAACCCGGGACAGGTCGGGATCTACGCCCCGAATACTAACCTGTGCGCCCTCGCCGAAATCGCGGACCAGTTGTATACCGGTGATTCTTTGCAGCGCCTCACCAATGTTTTTATCGGGAAATTCACCGATATCCTCCGCAACCAGAGAGTCGGTCATTGTGCCGGCGTTCTTTTTGCGATCGATGGCGCTGCGCTGGCTGAAGCGGTGGCCTGACACGACTACTTCTTCCATTGCGACGCTGTCGGCTTGTTTCTCGAGTTCCTCCTCGGGCTCCTCCTGGGCAAATGCCGTGGGGGCGGTCAGAAGGCTCAAGGAGATCCCGGTGAGAACCAGCGTGCGTATGCGTTCGGCTAAAGGTTTGAAAATGAAAGGGAGTCTTTCGCGGGAGGTTCCAAATACATCGGATTGGCCAATTATTGTCATCTCATCATCTCCGATTATCTTATTTATATTATTGAGCGATGATGTTAGAAGCGCGCGCCCGCATTGTCAATCATATTCAATCATTATTCTCATGAAATCAGTCACTCGAATGATCGATTATGACGACTCATGCTCTATATTCTTATAACCAATAATTGGAGATTTCCTTATAACGGGTCAGACTAAAGTACACGACGGCTCGACCTGCTCTGCCGGGAATCCGGCGCAAGAGTAACAGGTCCGTGCATGACGGACCCGCCAAATTTATAAATTAGCCACGGGTCTTGTTCAATTGAACAGCCCTCCACTGGTAACGTTGTAGCGTTATCCGGCCAGGCTTTATGGATTTTGACGAAATAGCATCAATCGCCCCCTCCGGCAACCTTAAGGTACCCTCCTGGTCACTCATATTGATGGCGATCCAGAACCTCTCGCCCTTTCTATTAATCCGCGGGCTTACCACCACACCGGAGGCGGCATCGTAACGTTCCGTTACTCCCGTCAGATCCGCGTAGTGATTAATCAGGTTGTTAATGAGTGTTTGACCTTGCTCTCCATCGGGCTGAGCTCCGAGAACAACTACACGGCCTTGCCCGATCTTGCGTTCCGTGATAAACGCGTGCCCCTTGGCAACTCCCGTCTCGATCGTGCCTATCCGTTTTACTCCGCTTTTTACCTTCATCGCAGAACACCAGCCGCTCAGCGACACAGTAGTACCCAATGCACTACCGGTGGAATCTGTATGGGTTAACGGCACCACAAATTCAGTGCTGACTCCGGCCAACTCATCGAGCAAACCCAGACCGGCGGTGGTTGGTACCGTATGTTCGACTGAGCGGATACCAGTGACAGGACCAGCGATCCAAATACCCCCAGCCTTGACAAATTTTAACACCCGGGAAATAAAGGCTTCGCTGACATACGGCATCGCCGGGGTGATCAACAGTTTCAGGTTATCAAGCGCGGCATTTTCGAAGCGTACATCCCGGTGGAAGCCCAAATCACGCACCGTGGCATGCCACATTTCGATAACCCCGCGATAGCGCGAGGGAAAACCTTCGCGTCTGTCCAGGGCTTCGGTTTCAATCATGGCTCTGGCATGATCGGAATAGGTAATAGCCACCTCGGCCGGCGCAACCGTACTCTCAACCAGTAAAGGTTCCAGTTGCTTCCTCGACGCGTTGAGTTTCTCCACCTCCTTATAGCCGATACCCGGCTTAAACCAGGCACTCATTACCGCGCTGTGGGGGAGTTCGGCACCCGTTCGCTGTTGCCGCCATAGCCAGTAACAGAACGCCTCACCACCCAAGGCGTATGTCAACACGGCTTCCGCTGGCAGGAATCCTTCGGGATGAGGGGGCTGATGATTGCCCAGCCAACCGTTGTGGGACACGCTGGTTTCCATTAGCCAGAAAGGACGTCCGGGAATAGCCGCCCGGTATAAATCAGAGCGAAATACCAGGGCACCCCATTGTTTATCGGTTGGGTAAGCATCATAAGAGGCGAAGTCCAGGGCCTCCATGGAGCGTTCGTGGTGAATATTGAACGCCGGGTTGTCATTATGAGTGACGGGTGCGCTGGAGTACTCCCGTATGATACTGCTCTGGTCCTTCATGAAATCCGCGATACTTTCGCGGTTGAACATACGATAAGCGGTACTTAACGATGCGTTGTGAAGGAATGGCGTTTTCAGTGGCGCAGGCACCTGCTCAAAGCTTTGGTAATACTGACTCCAGATATGCGTTCCCCAGACCTGATTCAGCCGATCTATGGTTCCGAATCGCTTTCTTAACCAACGGTGCCAGGAGGCAATGGCGGCATCGCTGAAATCTTCCGCCACATGGGCTTTCATCTCGTTGTCCAATTGCCAGCCGATCAATGCAGGATGTTGGCCCAGTCGCTCCGCCATGGCCTTGATGATCTTGAAACAGGCTTCCTTTACATCGGGGTGTTCATAGCTGGCATGCTGGCGCGCTCCGTGGATTAAAATTTCTCCGTCGGCATTTTTATGACACCGCTCAGGATGGTTGTGCGTCAGCCAGATGGGAGGTGTGGCGGTCGGAGTGCAAAGCACAACGTCAATACCGGCGGCGTGGAGCTTGTCCATAACCATCTCAAAAAAGTCGAGGGAAATTTCGCCACGCTCCGGTTCCATAGTTGACCAGGCGAACTCTCCCATACGGGCGACGTTGATATCCAACTTCTTCATTTCAACGATATCGCGATCGATATCTTCTTCCGGCCATAGCTCCGGGTAGTAGGCAACACCGTGATACAGTTTTTTTATCTTGTAATCAGAGCGCCGTATGGATTTAGCGGGTGTGGCGGACAGCAATCCGGAGTGGACGGCAAGACCCAGAGCGGCGGCAGAACCGCCCAGGCGAAAGATATCACGGCGACTGCATTTCATAGGAATCCCTCAGTCTTGTGTTAAGTACGTATTAAGCGACCAGACTTTGAAATTTCGATACTGAAAGCGGGTCCATTTCATCTGTCGGAAACCTATCTTCCCGGACCCCAGGACGGGTTTATTGCTGCCGTCATCGATATGGTCAATGACCTTCCTTCCATCGACAAACATAGCAATATGGGCGCTGTCCTTTATCAGGCGGACTTTATGGATTTTCGTGGATTGGGTGGGGATGCCATCGCCCCCTTCCTGAAGTAGCGTAAAGGTATTGTTTTTACGCAGGTTCGCGTGGCCCCTGTCCGGGTTATGTGTGGCATTGGCGTAGTAGGAGATATGGTAGCTGTGTATCTTCCCCTGGGTGTACTGGTCGAAGGTTCCGTTTCTCGGTGGCAGGTCGGGATCAAATATATCCTGTCCTCCCTCACCGCTGGCAGCGAGAAAGACTATTACCAGGCCCGCCTCCGGATTGAGGTTCTGCGCTTCCCACTCCGCCACAAATGCGTCCGGAAAGTCTTCCGGGCACCAGAATACATGATGCATTTCCTCGCCCGGCGAGTATATCTGCATCCACCCATTGTCAAATGCCAATACACCCGGGCCCTCCATTACCCAGCCGTCGACGCTGGCCGGCTCGCTCATATCTGCCCGGTAGAGAAGTTCACCTTTGTTGACGTACTCGTCGAAGTCATGAACGTTCTTCTGGGCCAACGCGGGTACGCAGACAAAGGTAAGGAACAAAAGGCTGTAGAAGCGCATTTTTTTGGTACTCCGGACCCTCTCTACAGGGCCAGCAAGGGTTTCAGCTGCAGCGCCACCATTTCTGCATTCAGCTCAGCCCCGGCTTTGCTGGTGTGCGTGTGCTTATCGGCAAACAGATTTTCGACCTGGCGCTTACCCAGCCGGTTGTATTTGTCTGAAATCAGTCCGTAGAGGTCGATAAAGGGACTCTGGCTCTGGCGGGCAACCTGCAGGGCCCACCGAGGATAGCTGTCGGTGGCTTCCTGGATCAGACCGTCGCGCCATATTTTTCTCGGCACCGGCGAGCAAACGATGGTAGTGATTCCCCGGGCTTTCGCCTGGCCGATCATCTGACGCAGATACCAGCCGTAGCTGTGCACCCTTTCCGGTTCTCCGGTGACCAGATTGTCGATGTCTTCATACTCCTCCCCTACTCCGGGAATGGTACCCCGCGCCCTGGTCTCGTCGTTTAGCGGCGCTGCGTCGTTATGGCCGAACTGCAGCAGCACCACATCGCCGACCTTCATCATATTTAGCGCCCGCTGCCAGTGGCCGCCGGTGACGAAGGTGCGGCTGCTCAGCCCACCGACGGCGCGATTGACGATGTTAAGGCTTTTTGTGCCCAGTTTTTCGTCCAGATAGTCTCCCCAGCCCCATTCACCGTTGGCGCCGTCGCCCGCGCCGTTGCGCACGGTAGAGTCACCCACGAGAAATATGCTCGACTTCCCGGCATCGGCGGGAAATGGCAATCTCAACCATGCCCACTCCTGTGGTTTCACTTGCCTTCCCAATTCTGAGAACCAGTTCGGCTCCAGGCCCGGACGCAACCCTTTCAGGCCGGCGACGATTGTCTGCGCATGCAAATGTGCGCCCTCGGTCGCGAAATGCGTGTGGTCCCTGGGGTAGAGCTCGGCCGTTTTTTCGGGACCCATCTGTTCGAACTGGTCGGCCATGGGGTTGGTTACATCTATAAACGCGGTATCCAGATCCCAGGCGAGTTGATAACTCCAGTGACCGTACTGTCCCGATCCGCGTTCTATACGGCTTGACTTCCACCGGTTCCTGGCGGTTAGTGAAAGGAGTACAGGCACTGCGTTTTTCGCGCGGACATCGGCGACCATACGCCGGATATAATGCCCGAAGGTGTAAACCGTTTCCTTCTTCCCGGTTTGCAGGTTCAATATTTCTATACTGTCGTCGCCCACACCGGGCAGGCTTCCCCGGGCTTTCTCCTTATCGTTGATTTTACCGGCATCGTTATGACCAAACTGTATCAGGACAATATCGCCATCGCTGAGATCATCCACGAGCCCCCGCCAATGGCCTTCGGTTATAAATGTGCGGCTGCTTCTTCCGCCGCGCGCCCGGTTGACGATATTCACTTTACTCCCGTCGAAATACTGCGAGAATACGCCGCCCCACCCCTGATGGTCAGTATTTTCGTAGGTGGCGGCCGTTGAATCACCAGCAATGAAAATTATCGGTAGTTGACTGTCGTCATCGCTACTGGCAATGGAAAACTGGGCGATGAATAAGGCAAACAGAACCCCTATTACTTTTAAATAATTGTTTGCCAGACACATATCATTATTCATTTTCAGTTTTACCTCTGATTGACCCATGGTTCGGAGTTAAAACCTACCGGACTGGCGCACCTCGCCCCGGTTCCCGTATCTGATCGTCGACGCTTTTTCCCACGGAATTGTTACCCCAAAGATTCTCATAGGGCCATCCGGAAAGGTCTTCGACGATCGCCTGGTTCTCGCTCGTTGAAGGCGTGCTTTCTCCCCGTTTGAAACGCTCAATCTCCGACATGAGCACTGCATGAGTATCCTTGCTGATCTTGAACCTGGTCGACACCAGGAATCCGAGAAGCAGCACTACCACAGGCCCTATTACCAGGGTTGCCACTATAGTTGTAATCGCCTGCTCGCTTTGCGTTTCGGAGCCGGATACAAAACCGCCGGCTTCGAGTACGATACCCACAAACATGACCGCGGCTGCCTGGGTGGCCTTTCGGATAAAGGTCATTACCCCGGCAAAGCTGCCCTCGCGTCGGCGCGCGGTGACGATTTGGTCGACGTCCGCCATGTAGTTGTAGGTATTCCAGGGGATGTAATTGAGAGCTCCCCGTCCAAGACCGGCCAGGATCAGTGCGCCAACCAGCCAGTATTGGCTGAATCCGTTATTCAGAAGATAGAGAGAAAGCAATCCCAGGATACCCAGAATATAAAAGTTGATGGCAATCCGATAGGTGGGAGCGGGACCAAAACGAACGACCATTGGAATCGCGACAGCAACAGCGACCAGTTGCGCAACATAAGTCAGCGCCATCATTTCGGACGCAATCACCACGGTGCCGCCAATGGCGAAAACGACAAAATAGGTGAAGGCCGCGTTGAAGATATCCTGGCTTATATACCCACCCAGATACATGCCAAGATGCAAGCGGAAAGCACGGATACGCAGGGTCGAGCTCAAATTGAGGAACAGGGTTTTCAAGGTGCCCAGCAGGGTCCAGTTCTCATCCGGCTTCTCTTCTTCCGGAAACTCCGCGGGGTCGCGCTCCCAGGTATAGGCCCAGACGATAAAGACAACCACCATAAAGGCAATCGCAAAAACGGTGCCCATCACCAGAAACGTTGATGCCGAGTCCTTTCCTCCGGCAATGCTGACGATCCAACTGGGCAGGATACCGGCGAATATGGCGGATATCTGGCCGGTCAGTATGCGTGCTCCGGCGAGTTTTGCCTTTTTCTTGTAGTCATTGGTCATTTCCGCAGCAAGCGTTTCATAGGGAATGATGACCGACGCATACAGCAGTTCGAAGAATACATAGGTAATCAGGTAATAGAGATATTCCTGGCCGCTGACCCACATTAACGCGAAGCTCGGCATTAGGGGGATTGATCCCAGCAGGAAGACCCGCCGGCGACCAAATCTTTTTCCGAAACGGGTATTTCCCAACCCATCCGAGATATGGCCGATCAGGGGGCTGGCAACGGCATCCAGGATACGGGCTATCGCAAAGATCGAGGCGGCCTGAACTGTGGTCAAGCCACAGAAGGTGGTGTAGAAAAACAGTATCCAACCGCTGATAACGGCCATGGAACCTGCACCCAGAACATCATTGAGTCCGTAGGCGACATAGTTCACCGGCTTTAACTCGCGTCTTGTCATCATCGCACCTCATCGCACCTATGTGTTTTTTATTATTTATTGAACGTAACTACTCGCCCCAGTCAGTAGGTCGCGCCGCGCGAACCACCGGGGCTCTTGCGGTGCGCACAGCGCACCCTACGTGCTCCCGGTGATTAGATGTAGTAGTTCATATATTCAACCAGGGCCAGAATCGCCATCGACTGCCCGTAGGGCATGGAGGTCAGCGGGATATCCCTGTACCCTTGCAAGTCGTCGAATACCGGCGTTCCAAAGGATACCTGCCGCAATTCTCCGCTTTCATCGATATTTTTCAGTACAGCCTTCACAGCCCTGATTCCAGAGTATTCATATTTCTTTGGCAGATAGCCTTTGCGCACGGCTTTCAATATGCCGTAGGCAAATCCGGCCGCGGCCGATGCCTCAAGGTAGGAGTCCGGATCGTCGAGCAACGTGTGCCAGAGACCACTGTCATCCTGGCAATCGACCAGGGCTTTTACCTGTGACTCAAGCGTTTCAATAAGGAACTGTCTCAGGCCGTCGGACGGCGCCAGGTCGAGAAGTTCTATAAACTCCGGTATGGCGATGGTGACCCAGCAGTTGCCCCGCGCCCAGAGGGCGTCGGCGAAGTTGTGCCGGCCGTCAAACGTCCAGCCATGAAACCACAAGCCAGTTTTCCTGTCCGCCAGGTACTTGGTGTGCAGCATAAACTGGCGTTTGGCCTCTTCGACGTAGTGGGGGCGATTCAGCAGCAGGCCAATCTTTGCCAGCGGGAGCACACTCATCATGAGTGTGTCGTCCCATAATTGCTGGTAATTTTCCGAGTTGTAGACGATATGCTGCAGCCCGTTTTCTTCGGTACGCGGCATGTCGCGCATAATCCATTCCGCCCATACATCCAGGTAGGGCAGGTAACTGCGTTCACCGGAGCGCTCCTGCAGGTAGGCCAGGGTCAGGAAGGGGGCCACCGTATTGACGTTCTTGGTAGTGGTTCCTTCGGCAAAGCGGTCCCTGAACCAGGCTTCGATAATCTCCCTGGCTTTTTCGTTGCCGGCGATATCCCAGTATTTGAGCAAGCCGTAGAGGCCGATGCCGTGGGTCCACTCCCAGCCGTTCCAGCCCTTGGTGTCTATCACCCGGCCGTCTTCCAGCTCCAGGAGAAACTCACCGCTTTCGTCTGTGATGTTGACCAGGTTGTCGATCAGCTTCTCTATGCTGTATTGAACCGTGTCGTAAGAGATATTGTGCGCATTCTTTGGCATATTGTTCACTTCCCTCAATGTAACTACTCACCGCCGCCCATCCTACGAGAACTCTAATTTTTTATCAGCCTTCGAGCCCACCCACTATCAGCGCGAGATTCTGAATGGCCGCCAGTCCCCATTGCGCGGCGTCATTGGTCGATACCCAGGGCACTTCAATGATGGGATTTAATACGTCCGGTCCGGTGATTTCCTGCGTGGCCAGTTTTCTTCCTGTCCATTGGTGCGTAAACTCCCGCTCGCGGGTAAATTCTTTCCAGGCGCGCCGAGCCAACGCCCTGTCACCTTCCTGCACCGCCACATAGGCGGTCAGGCGCGAGTGGGCCACGGTCAGGCTGTTATTGTGGAAAGGCCTGCCCAGCTCGGCCTTCTGCTCCGCGTCACTGGCGCTGTAGTACCTGCCGTACCGCAACCATGCAGCCTTGAATTCGGGCACATCGATCAGCTGGTTCAATTCAGTGCATACTTCAATCAGGCCGAAGACAGCGCTGAGGTGTGACAGCGCCGGCCCCTTGTCCGGTGGGGGAAGTAGTTTCTTGCTGTCGACATCAAAGCCGAAGGCGCCGGCAAAAAATCCCTGGGGATGGCCGCCGATAACCCGCATCGCATTCTCCAACCAGCGCCGGTATTTGTCGTCACCGGTGCGCTCCCAGGCCGTCAGCCAGTTGGCGGCGGCGGAACCCCAGTCGGTGCCCACGCCAATTTTGGCTTTTCCGGGGACAGGCACCCCGCTTGACACCTTGCGCGTCGCGTTCAACTCGGCGAGTGCGCGGTCGGATTCGATGACTTCGTTGAGCACATCGCCGGTTCGTTCATCACCAGTCAGGAAATAGTGAAAACGCCGGTAGGCCGAGGTGCTGATGCGCAGCTGTTTGGCACTGCAGCCCCAGTGCTGCACGTTGTGGCGGGTTCCCAGCCCCTTGAAACGGCCGAGGTGATAGATATCCACATCGCGATTGTGGCGGGTCATGGCTTCGGCGATGCGGAAGGTGTCCGGGTCGCCGGTGCGCAGAAAGGAATACCAGAGCCACAGGTCCGGGGACAGCTCCGAATTGTCCCAGGCATAGCCGCCGACGTCGTAGCGCCACACGTGGCGGTCGGCGTCGTAGGTGTGCATTATGTCGCCGTAGTTCCAGAAGCCGTACCAGTGGTGCTGGTTTATCTGCTTCCTGTAGTACTGCACCGACCAGGCCAGCCTTTCTTCAATGGCCTTTTTCATCGGTGTCGATCTGTCGGGCAGGCTCCACAGGGAACCGAATACGCCCGCTTTGAGGTAGTCCTCCGGGGCAGCAACAACTTGAGCCGGTTTGCGAATGGTATCCGCGAGCGCGATAGTATCGGCCCGCGATGGGGTGGCCCCTAAAACGTACAGGGTAAAATCCGTGCTGCGAGCGACGCCGTAGGCGCTTCCAAAGCCCGGCTCGTAATCCTCGTAAGTGATATTGAGGGCGTCGAGCTGTTGCTCATAGGTCTCCTGCCCCATACCGTCGTGATAGAAACGCACATCCATGGGGGGCGCTTCGGGCGACCAGAACCAGAGGGTGGCTTCGGACACCTCCCGACCGGCATTGCGGATATCGATTTGAGTCGGGTGCAGCTGCCAGAAATCCCGCATGCCCAAGAGTACACCGCCGGAGACTCCGCCCAGGTAGCCCACGCCGCTGGCCCGCTGCCCCTGGGCGGCATCTATCCAGCCGTGACCGCTTTTGGTTCGCTTCTTGATGGAAAAACCATTCGCGTTCAGTTGGGAGAGGCTGTAGTCATTCCACACCGGCACCCAATGCATGCGGCTGCTGACCCGGCTGTCCCACTCGCTGAGCGGGGGCGTGGCGACGCCGTCTATTTGCGCCTGCCTGACGGCGCGCCCGGGGTCCCTGCGCAGGCCGGTGATACCCTGCGGCGATTCACTCCAGAGGCCGCTATCCTCACCCACAAACCGCACATGCCGGTTGTAGGGTTCGTCGCGCTGAATCACCTCGAAGCGGAAACCCAATCCGCGGATAAAATCTTTTTGATCGTCTCCGTCGTAGATAAAGTTGTGACTGACACGCAGCGACTCCCCGCCGGCATAGAAATACAAACGCAAACTGAAGGGCAACCATTCGCGACCCGTCTCGGTGCGGTGCACACCTTCCATTTTGATGACCGCGCGAACGGGCCCCTGTTGCTCCGCCGTAGCCCGGTTGATGTGGGCCCGGAACGACTCTGTCTGGACCGCGGATTCAATTTCAACGCCGTCCTGTACAAGGCCGATGAGCCTGGCATTTTTTGCAATCAAACGATCGTCACGCAGCATTTCCCGGATAATATGCGGACCGCGCTTGGGGATTACCCAGCGCACAACACCCGTATCCACTTCAAATCTGTCGCGCCGGTTTTCGACGCGAACCGCCTTCACCGGCGCCGGACTCAGACCTTTTTCGACCCGGAACTGTCCCCCCAGCGCAGTGTTGGCGGGTACGGCATGTGCCGTCCATTTGACACTGCCATCGGGCCAGTAGGCCGTGGGCCAGCTCTGCAGCGCCGCCTTGCCGCCCCGCTCATTGACCAGACAGAGTGCCCGCCCGGGTTCAAGCACTCCCCGGGGCCACGCCTGTCCCCAAGTGGCACCGGATTTGACAACAGGCTCCTCCCCATCCAGCCAGCTCAAGTGGCCTTCTTTGCGCAACGGGGGGAGAGGGGAACGGAGGAGGGCGGGCGCCGAAGCCGTATGCATACCCTGCCCCGCCAGGGGCAGGGAGGCGGCCAGTGCACCTTTCTTGAGAAAATCGCGTCGATCCATAATTGTGATTCTTTCGTTATTATTGATCGCCCGGCGCAATGAAGCGGCATAAAGCGGGTTGAGGTCTTTATATCGCAAATGACTTATTGTGACAATATATGATTGTAGTTGACTGATAATGTGGGAAAGAATGCCGCCATAACGGTAAAGGCTCCAGGTGAAGAAAGCTATTCAGCTACCGACACAACGGATCCCAGAGCCATGCGCCATCGCCGCTTATAGCGTTCGAGATTTTTCAGGCGCATTGCCCCACCACCTTCCACGAGCGGTCTGTTGACTTCCCCGCCCCAATCCACCAGAGATGCGCATCCCTGCACCGTGCCCGTGTCATCCGCGGACAGCCAGACTCGCTGATGGCTCCGCAACTGCGTCAGCAATGCACACAGATTGGGATTCTTCAAAAAAGCACCCTCAATAAAAATGTCGCCCCGCGCATCGAGCTGATCCAGCAGGTAATCCAACATCAGGGCGCAGTACAGCGAGGCCAGCGCAGCTCCACAACCAGTGGGAACAACACCTTCAAGCCTGCCTTCCCGGCCCGGGAAAGGGCCGCTGCCGCCGCTGAAATCCGGCAGCGCCATGGTACCCGCATCGATCAGTTTCTGCAGTTCAGCTTCACCGTATTGCTCATCGATTGCCGCCCCCGCCCGCTTGCACACAGCCGCGTATTCCCGCCCACCCATAAACCGCGCGCAGGCCACCGGCTGCCCGGTGACATCCACATTGGCCAACATATCGCGGCCGGCATCCAATCCCGTCAACGGTATGCCCGCTGCCATCAGAATCGACCAGGTCCCGGTAGAAATTACCGTAAAGGGTTTGTGGGCACAGCTGGCCCGGTAACGCAAAAAACTGGCGTTGCTGTCGTGAACACCGGCGAATACGCGACAGGAATCCGGGAGTCCGGTCAGCTTCCCGATCTCCGGCCTGACACATCCGAGCTGGGCCCATCCCGGGACCACCCGGGGGAACAGGTGCCGCCATCTCAGGTTTTCCACCAACGAAGAGAAATCAGCTGTCAGCGGCGACCAAAGATCTGTATGGCATCCCAGTGAAGTTACTTCCGAACAGCACTGCCCCGTTAATCGCCACGCCCAGTATTGCGGATACATAAGGATATCCGTCACCCGGGCGAATGCCTCGGGATACTGTTGCCGTTGCCAATAGAGCTGGCGTCCCAGGTTCAGGCCGGCCGGCAGGGTCGGCGAATAAGTCTCGGAAAATTCGGGGCGCAAGCGGTCGTACTGGGAATTACAACTTTCGATACCAGTATATTCGTAGTCCAGAACGGGCAATACCAAACCCGCGTCTCCCCCATGGCGGTTGATCAGTGCAGCCGCCGCGCCGTGGGTGGTGATGCTGATGGCCGAAACCGGATACTCCCGGGCCGCTTCTCTTATTCCCGCCAGCATCCACTGCCAAAGGCCCTCGATATCGAAATGGGGATAGGGCGCGCTTTCCAATACCCGGTTAGGCGCCTCGCGGGAAAAAACCGATTCTCCGGCGCTATCGAGAAGATGAAGTTTGATGTGGGTTTTCCCCACATCCAGGATCAGCTTGTGACTCATTGGCGGCGATCTCAGTCGATTATTTGCATATCCTATAGCCCGCATTTCTCACAAATTTCCTACCGCGGCGGCCCCAGAGCAAGATCTGGCAGGCTTTCGCTCAGCCGGAGTGCTCGACATACACTGCAAGACGCCTGTGCGCTCCTCCTGTCGCGAAAGTCACGCCGCGAAACCGCCTCGCTACGGATCTTTACGGGAAATGCGGGCCGGGCCCGACGACCTCGGGAGAGCCACTCGAGCTCGCGGCGCCCGATTTCACACCGATCAATACTATGGATCGATGACAGATTTTGCAATTTCTTTAGTCATAATAGCCTCAAAACTCCATTTGACCGCACTCAATTCAATCATATACAATCATTTTCACTCAGAAAAATACCAATATCCCTGCTTCCAGCAGAGCAGTCGTTCAAGTCAATAAAAAAGAGTGAATTTAGATGAGCTCACCCCTACAGAACCTTTGGGATGACCAGTTGGCATCCGGCATGAGCGAAGCCGAACAATTGAAATATCGCTCCAATCTTCTGGGGTCCGACCTGCGCATCACCAACTACGGTGGCGGCAATACATCCGCCAAGATCTTTATGCGCGATCCGCTGATCGGTGAGGAAACGCAGGTACTCTGGGTCAAGGGCTCCGGCGGCGATCTGGGCTCTATCGAACTGGACGGTTTTTCCACCCTCTACATGGATAAGCTGCAGCAACTGAAGGGCCTCTACCGGGGCCTCGAACACGAAGACGAGATGGTGGGATACCTGCCCCACTGCACCTTCAACCTGAATCCCCGCGCCGCCAGTATCGACACTCCCCTGCATGCCTATATACCCCACGCCCACGTGGACCATATGCACCCGGACGCGGCCATCGCCGTCGCCTGCACAAAAAACAGCAGGGAGCTGACGGAGGTGATCTTTGGCGGCGATATGGGCTGGCTGCCCTGGCAGCGGCCCGGCTACGACCTGGGCCTGAAACTGGAAAAGACGGCGACCGGCAATCCGCACCTGAAAGGCATAGTCCTCGAAGGTCACGGCATTTTTACCTGGGGGCCGACGTCGAAGGACTGCTATCTCAACACGCTGGATATTATCCAGCGGGCCGCCGATTGGCTGGCGGCCAACAATACAAACGAGGCGTTCGGCGGGAGCCGCTATGACCTGGACTCCCCCCTTGATACAGAGAAGCGCAAGTCCGTGGCCGCCAGGCTGATGCCCCTGATCCGCGGCAATATCACCAACGCCCAGCGCAAGATCGGTCACTTCGATGATTCCGCCACCATTCTGCAGTTTGTAAACTCCCGCGAACTGACAACGCTGGCGGCCCTGGGCACTTCCTGTCCCGATCATTTCCTGCGCACCAAAATCCGCCCCCTGGTTATCGACTTCGATCCCGCCGCTGCCGACCTGGACAGCGAACTGGCGCGTTGCGTGGAACAACTGGGTCAGCAGTTGGCGACCTACCGCGAGGATTACACCGCGTATTATCAGCGCTGCAAGCGCGACACCAGCCCGGCCATGCGCGACCCCAACGCCGTGGTCTACCTGATCCCCGGGGTGGGCATGATCACCTTCGCCAAGGACAAAGCCACCGCCCGCATCGCCGGCGAATTCTATATCAACGCCATCAACGTGATGCGCGAGGCCAATGGCGTCGGCGAATATGTTGGCCTGGACGAACAGGAAGCGTTTGATATCGAGTACTGGTTACTCGAGGAAGCGAAATTGCAGCGCATGCCCAAACCCAAGTCACTGGCCGGCCGCGTCGCCTTCATCACCGGTGGTGCCGGCGGCATCGGCAAAGCCAGTGCCGTGCGCATGTTGCACGAAGGCGCCTGTGTGATGCTGGCCGATATCGACCGGGAGGCGTTGGAGACCGCCGTCGCCGAGCTCTCGGCGGTCTACGGCCCGGACGTAGTGCGCGGGACGCACTGCGATGTGACCAGCGAAACGGCGGTCGCAGATGCCATGGCCGCGACATCACTCGCCTTTGGCGGACTGGATATCCTGGTCTCCAACGCCGGTATCGCCAGTTCCGCCGCGCTGGACGAAACCAGTCTGGAATTATGGAACCGGAACATCAGTATTCTGGCGACGGGCTACTTCCTGGTCAGCCGCGAGGGCTTCAAGCTGATGAAAACGCAGAACACCGGCGGCGCCATGGTATTCGTGGCCAGCAAGAACGGGCTGGTGGCCTCGCCCAATGCCTCTGCCTATTGCACCGCCAAGGCGGCGGAACTCCAACTCGCGCGCGGCGTCGCCCTGGAAGGGGCACCGCTGGGCATTCGCTGCAATGTGGTCAACCCGGATGCGGTGCTGCGCGGCTCCAAAATATGGACCGGCAAGTGGCGGGAGGAACGTGCCGCGGCTTACCAAATGGAAGAAGGTGATCTCGAGGGGCACTACCGCGAGCGCAGCCTGCTCAAGCGCGATGTCCTGCCGGAAGATATCGCCGAGGCCGTATACTTCCTGGTTTCCGACCTGTCGGCCAAGTCCACCGGTAATATAATCAATGTGGACGCGGGGCACGCGCCGTCGTTTACCCGCTGAGCCGGTCGCCCCAAAAGAGAAAACCGTAGAGGGAAGACAATAATGGAAGAAGCTATCCCATCAACCCTGATCGCTGAGCAGAATGAGAAGCTCGCCCGGGACCTGCACAAAGACTACGACGCCCTGGGCGAGAAGCTGTCCCGCACGGGGCTGGATATCGAGCAGCTCACAGAGCGCGCCCGGACCTTCGAACTGGCCGTGCCCTCCTGGGGCGCCGGTACCGGCGGCACCCGCTTCGCCCGCTTCCCCGGCGTTGGCGAACCGCGGAATATCTTTGAAAAGGTCGAGGACTGCGCGGTGATTCACCAGCTCTCGTCCTGCACCCCACTCATCTCGCCGCACTTCCCCTGGGACCAGGTGGAGGATTTTTCCGAACTGAAGCAGTACGCCGACAGCTTTGGTATGGGCTGGGGCTCGGTCAACTCCAATACCTTCCAGGACCAGCCGGGCCAGGCGCACTCTTACAAATACGGCAGCCTCAGCCACACCGCGGCAGCAGCGCGCGAACAGGCCGTCGCCCACAACCTGATGTGCATCGAATGGGGCCGCCAGCTGGGTTCACAGGCCCTGACGGTATGGGTCGGGGACGGCTCCAACCACCCCGGCCAGCAGCATTTCCAGCGCGCCTTCGAGCGCTACCTGGACAGCGCACGCACCATCTACAGCGCCCTGCCGGACGGCTGGGAAATGCATATCGAACACAAAATGTTTGAACCCGCCTTCTACTCCACGGTGATCCAGGACTGGGGCAGCAATATTCTCGCCGCCATGGAACTGGGCGACAAATGCAAATCGCTGGTGGACCTCGGGCACCACGCCCCCAACGTCAATATCGAAATGATCGTCTCGCGCCTGATCCAGTTCAAAAAACTCGGCGGCTTTCACTTCAACGACAGCAAGTACGGCGACGATGACCTGGACAGCGGCTCGCTGCACCCCTACCAGCAGTTCCTGATCTTCAACGAGTTGGTGGATGCGGAGTACCGCCAGCAGGACGGTTTCGGGCCCGCCTATATGCTGGATCAATCCCACAACGTGACCGACCCGATTGAAAGCCTGATCAATTCCGCAGCCGAAGTGCAGCGCTCCTATATCAAGGCCCTGCTGGTGGATCGCGAGGCCCTGAACAACTATCAGGAAAACAACGACGCGCTAATGGCCAGCAACACCCTGAAAGCCGCGTTCAATATCGACGTCTCGCCGATTCTGGCCATGGCGCGCCTGCGCAGCGACGGAGCCATCGATCCGATCGCCGCTTACCGGGCCTCCGGCTACCGCGCGCAAGCCGGCAAAAAACGGCCCGCCTCCGGCGGCAGCAGTTCCGGTATTGTCTAGATTTTCTCTCCTCGTCTGCGCCGGCTAGCCGGCGCTTTTTTTTGATTGGTACTGGGGGCTCGCAACTCAACGAACGTAGGGTGCGCCGTGGCAGATCTGCTCCATGCGTTCTCTGCATGACCGCCATCCATGGCGGCCTCGCACCGGGTGATGCGCGTGGCACACCCTACAACTTAAGCCGGAGACGATATTTTGTAGGATGGGCACAAATCGGCAGGACCGCCGATTTGTGCCCATCCTACGGAGGAAGCATCACTTAATTCGGGCCAAAGGTTTTAACGAGAAAAAAGAACCATGAACTCTGCATCATCGGGCTCACCCCTCCATGTCGGCCTTTTCGCCACCTGTCCCGTGGACCTGATTCGCCCCAGTGTCGGCTTCGCCACCGCCAAATTGCTGGAACAGGCCGGTTGCCGCGTCAGTGTGCCGCCGCAGAGTTGCTGCGGTCAGGTCGCTTTCAATAACGGCGACCCGCAAGCGACCCGAAAACTTGCCTGGCGCATCGTGGAAGATTTCGAACCCTTCGACTATGTCGTGCTCCCCTCCGGTTCCTGCGGCGGCATGATCCGGCTTCATTACCCGGCGCTGTTTCGCGATGATTCCCGTTTCGATCGGGTTGAGCGCTTCTGCGCCAAAGTCTATGAACTGACCACCTTTCTGGCAGAGGTAATCGACTACCAACCGGCGGCCCCCAACTGCAATCCGGCACAGCGCAATATCACCTACCACGACAGCTGCGCGGGACTGCGCGAACTCAATATCCGCAACCAGCCCCGCCAGCTGCTCAAGCGGTGCGCCGGGGTCGACATCACGGAAATGCGCGATACCGAAGCCTGCTGTGGATTCGGCGGCACCTTTTGTGTCAAGTTCCCGGCGATCTCCAACCGCATGGTTACCGACAAGGTGAGCAACGCCCGCGATGCGGGCGCCGACCTGCTGCTGGGCGGTGATCTTTCCTGCCTGCTGAATATCGCCGGCAAAATCCAGCGGCAGCAAAGCGAAAACCCCCAGCTCCCCAAGGTGCAGGTGCGCCATGTGGCGGAAGTGTTGGCGGGCGATCTCGACGCTCCGGCCATCGGCGAAGGCACAGAGGCGCAAATACCCCATGAGTAGCGTGCAAGCCTACGTGCCGGACAAGGATTTTATCTATCGCGCCGGCGATGCACTCGCCGATTCCCAACTGCAACAGGCACTGGCCAAGGCCGGGCGGGGTTTTGTCGATAAACGCTCCGCGGCGGTGGCCCGGGTTCCCAATTTCGAAGCCATGCGCGATCGCGCCCGCGCGGTGCGACAGAAGGCGCTGCAGGACCTGGATATCTACCTGCTGCACTTTGAACAAAAGGTTACCCAAGCCGGCGGCCAGGTGCACTGGGCCGAAACACCGGCGCAGATGCGGGAAATCGTCCTGCAACTGTGCGCGCAACACGCCGCCGCGCGGGTAACCAAAGGCAAGTCCATGGTGGGCGAGGAGGTCTACCTCAACGAGGCCCTGGAAGAAGCCGGCATCACCCCCTTCGAAACGGATCTGGGCGAGTATATTCTGCAACTGGCCAAGGAGCCGCCCAGCCATATCGTCGCCCCGGCGTTGCACAAGACGCGGGCCCAGATACAGGATCTGTTCCTGCATCACCACCCTTTAGGGGAGCGGGACCTGAGCGCCGTGGAAGCCATCGTCGACGAGGCGCGGCAAGTCATCCGCGACCGGTTTCTCAGCGCCGATATCGGCATCACCGGCGCCAACCTGCTGATTGCCGAAACCGGCACCGTCGCCATCGCCACCAATGAAGGCAACGGCGACCTCACCGCCACCCTGCCCCGGGCCCATATCGTCACCACCACCATCGACAGAGTGGTGCCCACCTGGGAGGATGCCAGTGCAATTTTGCGGGTACTCGCCCGCAGCGCCACCGGCCAGCCGACTACCACATACACCTCCTTCTTTACCGGCGCCAGGGGCGACACCGACAAAGACGGCCCGGAAGCTTTCCACGTGGTGTTGCTCGACAACCGCCGCAGCCAGTTGCTGGGCAGCGAGTACCAGGAGATGCTCCACTGCATCCGCTGCGGTGCCTGTATGAACCATTGCCCCGTCTACCAGACAGTCGGCGGCCACACCTATGACAGCGTCTACCCGGGCCCCATGGGCGCCGTCCTGACACCACTGCTGCGCCACCGCGAGGGCGATTACCAGTTGCCCAACGCCAGCACCTTCTGCGGGCGCTGCGAATCCGTGTGCCCGGTCAGGATTCCCCTGCCCGACCTGATGCGCAAACTGCGTATCCAGGAGCAACGGGAAGCGCAACACAAAGGATTCGGGTACTGGATCACCAGGGCCTTTTGCGCGCTCGCCGCGTCGCCGCGACTGTACGGCGCACTCACCAGTATCGGCACAAGGGTTGCCGCCCTGCAGGGGGCCAGGCGGGGTCGCTTCAGCCGGCTGCCGCTGCTCGGCGGCTGGACGGCGCACCGGGATTTCCCCGCGCCCCAGGGGGGCAGCTTTCAGTCCCAGTGGCGCCGCGCAAGCACAGACACCAATGAAGTCAAGGCAAAACCCCCTGTGGGGTAATAACTCAAGTTTCGGAGTTCAATCGTAGGGTGCGCCGTGCGCACCGCTCCAGGGCTGGTGGGGCCTCAGACTTTTGGTGCGCACGGCGCACCCTACGCTCCTACCAGCACTGCTTCCATCGCCTGGCAGTTTTTTGCTCCTGCAAAACCTGCATTTCCGCTGGGCGGCATTCCGCTGGGCGGCACTCCGCTGGGCGGCATTCCGCCATCCATGGCGGTCACAAGCAGGCTCCCACATTGCCGGGGCCATAACGAAAGGAGTGACCATGAGCAATGCCCGAACGGCAACCCTCTCGCGCATCCGCCAGGCCCTGAATAAACGGAGCGCAGCGGTGAATATTGAAGAAGCCTTTGCGAAGCTGACGCTGCAAACACATTCGCCTGTGCAGCCGCCCCTGTCCGCTGCAACAGTGGAAACCTTCAGTGGCGCCGCCGCCGACAACGGCGCGGAGGTGCACCGCATCGAAACGCTGGAAGAGCTGCCCCGCTGGGTGGCGGCGCGGGCGGCGGAGCTGGATCAAACACCCGGTGTGGTTGTGTCCCCGCAGTTCGCCGACGCCGGCTTGCAGTGGGCACCGATTGAAACACTTGAGCGGATTCGCCAGGGGACCGACTGGGGCCTGGCCAGAGGCTATGCCGGTATTGCCGAAACCGGAACCATTGTCTCCGTCAGCCGGGACTGCCCCAGCAGTTCGCTGTTTCTGGTGCAACGCCTGATTGTTACCCTGGATCCGGCGGATATCGTCGCCTACCAGGAGGAGGTCTGGAGCCGGCTACGGCAGCGATTCAACGGCCAGATGCCCCGCACCGTCAATCTCATTACCGGCCCGTCCCGTACCGCGGACGTCGAACAACAGATCCAGATCGGCGCTCACGGTCCAAAATGGACGGACTATGTCATTGTCGGCTAGCCCCCAGGCAATCAAAAGCAATCACTTTTATATTTTTTGCGTCAAATTTGAAACTATTCTACTTATATTGCTTGATAAGCATTCAAGCTACTGCAGTTATGATTAGATATGGATAAAATAGCTGACACTACAACCAAATCCCGCAAAAGACAGGTAGCTCCCGTGCTGGAAAAACAACGCCACCAGTTGATTATCGATATCCTCGACGAGCAGCAGTTCGCCAGTGTGCGCAGCCTGTCGAGCCAGCTGAATGCCTCGGAAGCCACCATCCGCCGGGATCTCACCAAAATGGCGCGGGAAGGACAACTGAGGAAAATCCGCGGCGGTGCTGAAGCCCTTCCCCTGAGTGAGAAAAAAGTGAAGCGGCCACACCTGACCGGCTCGGCGTTCCTGGTCGACAAAAAGAAACAGACCGGCGTCAAGCGGCTGATCGCCCGCAAAGCCGTTGAACTCTGCGAGGACGGTGAATCCATTATTATTAATGGAGGTAGCTCCACCTATATGATGGGCGAATTTCTGGCCCACCGGCAGCTCAACATCCTCACCAACTCTTTCGTTTTGGCGCAGGAGCTTTCAGAGAACAGCGACAACCAGATCACCCTGCCCGGCGGAGAGATCTACCGCAAACAAGGCATTATCCTGAGCGCCTTTGAAAACGACACCATCCAGTATTACCACGGCAGCAAGATGTTTATGGGAACCCCGGGTATCGGTGAGTTTGGTGTTATGGAATCCGACCCACTGCTGATTCGCGCGGAACAAAAGCTCCGAAAACAGGCCGATCAACTGATCATACTGGCGGACAGCTCCAAACTGGGAAGACGCAGCAATTTCATTTTCAGCGCCCTGGCCGACGTGGATGTGCTGATTACCGACAGCCAGGCCGATCCAGATATGCTCCGCATGTTTGAAGCCCAGGGTATCAGGATTGTGATTGTGGAAGCGCCGGCCAGGGCCGGAGCGGAAGCTAACGAAGCCGCTATTTAAAACGCTTATTTTTAGTCAATTGGTAACTACTCACTCATAGAGAACGTGCGTTGGCTTAGGGGAACCACCCTGTAGGAGCGGGCCATGCCCGCGATCGGCCTCTGTTCGCGGGCATGTCGGATGGCCGCCCCGCCGCTCCTACAGGGGTAGCAATTACGGTCAATTGTTGCAAATCGTGACTACTTCTCCAGGCAAAGAATGCGTCTCCGTTGTGAGGTCCGTTTTGTGTGTTTTCCCCCCAATCGTGAAAGACGTCCCTCCTGGATCAGGCCCCCCAACGTGAACTGTTTCACGTTTACCCGGATTCTACCGCCCTGGCAGTAGTCAATCCTGTCCCAGGCACACTGCGTTCATATCCTTCAACCCCAAATCGTATATACTCGGCCAAACGCGAAAACATCAGTGCGGCAGCCCTGGTGAATACTAAAACAAGCGTTTCCGCCGCCGGAATCCTGGGGTAGTGGCAAGTGGCAATCTTCGACAAGACACAACTGAAGGTAATCGCCGAAAAAGGCGAAGCGGAGTTCTCCAAGGCTTCTCTGAACAAAGATCTTTCCATCGCCGGTTATGACCAGGATGGCAAGTTCTTCTATGTCACTATGGACAAAGTGCTGTTCGACGACCCGGTCAGCACCATCAAGACCGTTCTGGAGGCCCACGGCTTTGTTTCCAACCTGGAAAACATACTCGCCTGCCTCGACAGCTTCGCTTTTGCCGCCTACGCCAAAACCGGCACCAGTCGCGCGGGCTCGACCCTCAAGGTCAACGAGTACAACGCCTGCATCCGCTTCGAGCTTCCGCAAAAAAACAGGATCGGCGCGATCCTGCAAAGCTTTTACGACGAGATTTCCAAATACGAGTCCCAGAGCGGAAACGAGACCTTGCAGTCCGATCCGGAACTGAAAAAGCTCAAGGACTTAAAAAGCGAAGCAGCTGAACTCAAGCGGAAAAACAAGGAATTGCAGGAACAGGTCAGCGCACTGACCCTCCAACTGAACAGGGAGCAGAAGTCACTGAGCCGGGCATCGCGGGCGCTGGACTCCCAGAAGGTGCTGCCGGACAACGTGCGCATCTGCAAGGTGAAACAGGTGGACCTGAGGCGCCGCACCGTGAAGCTGAGCAGCCAGCGCAAGGAATTTGAGGTTCCCACCCACCTGTTGGACCGGGTCCCCCGGTTCCAGGCCCGCTGCCTAGCCATTTTCGACGAAGAACAGGATGTGCCGCTCGGCATCATCTTCCTGGACAACCGGGAGGCGTCCGATGTGGAGCGGCGAACGGCGGAACTGCTTTACGTGGAAGGTGACGCGTTCAAGGCCAGGGACTCCCGGCGCAATGAACTCCAGGTAAAGGCCGTCAATGACCTGGAAGCGGATACCATCAAGAGCCTGCGGCGAGGCATGAAGGTACTGGTATCCATGAGCGAGGGCCATGTGGTGCACTTCTCCGTGCTCAGCGAGTTACAACCGGGCGATTTTATCGTCCGTGTACACGAACAGTTTATCGTCGGTGACATAGGCCGCAACCAGCTGGTGCCCATAAGCGACGACTAAATTCCAACGTCACTACTCGCCCCTGTAGGAGCCTGCTTGCAGGGGAAAATTGGCGGGCTTTGTCCACCCGCTATTCGCCTGCAAGCAGGCTCCTACAAGGGAGTTAGCTGCCTTGGGCGCAAGTAGTTAAATTCCAACCAGGATTTGGGAAATTTTGTGAACAGTCTGCTCAACAAAGAATACCTGACCGTATCGAAGAAGCGCTTTGATCCCATCACCGTAGTGTTCAGCGTCGGCCTTCTGGTGGCCGTGCTGTTCAACGCAGTGGGCATGGATCTCGGCGCGGGCACGGGCTCCCAGGAGCTTATTCTCTTCAACGACTTCCGCAGCTTCTTTTTTGTGGTGGGTGGCACCCTCGGTGTTCTCCTGTTCCAGTTCGACCTGGAAACATTGGTGAAAACCCTCATCCTGGTACTACGCTCCTTCTTTGCCAATCCGGTCAAGCACCTGAACCCGACCATTGAGGAGTTGGACGAAACCATTATCAAATCCCGCAGCATCATGGACTTGCGGGAGGGAAAGGAAATCACCGGCGAGTTGCTCAACGACATCATCTACATGATCCGGCAAAAGCTCTTCTATGAGGAGATCGAGGATTTTGTCGGCAACCGGATCGCCACTATTTTTATGGGCCGCAAAACCGCCGCGGCGCTGCTCAACAAGGGGGCCAAGGTCGCACCGGCGCTCGGCCTGCTGGGTACCGTCATCGGTCTGATCGAAGTGCTGCAGTCCCTGGACGATCCCGCCAGCATCGGTCCGGCCATGTCCCTGGCCCTGATGACCACCGCTTTCGGCTCGGTGCTGGGCTCACTGGTTTTCACACCGCTCGCCGGCCGGCTGGAACATCACAACAGTATTTACGTGGAAACCCACAAGCTGCTCATGAACCGGATCAGCGTGCTGATCCGCCGGGAAGATCGCCTGCTGGACATCACTAAAATGAACAGGAAAGTCGACGAGACATGAAGCTGGAGCAGCTGACCGGCCAGGACGAAGAGGGCCTCGATTCCTTTTACATCAGTTTCGGCGACCTGATGGTGATTCTGTGTGTCTTCTTTGTCATGCTCCTGTCCATGAGCAAGGTGGACGTGGGTTCCTTTGAAAGACTCCGCAGCGTAATGACCGGGAGCACCGACGACACCCTGGTGGAACTGGCCGAATCGCTGCGGGTCATCGTTGAGGAATCCCCCGGTGTCCCCGGCGCCTCCGTCGAACTGGCGAAAGACGGTGTCAGGGTGAACCTGGATACCGCCGCCCTGTTCGCGCCGGGCAGTGCCGTGATCAAAAACCGCGCCCTGGATTCCCTAAAGCCCCTGTTGGACGAGATTCATCAGACCGACTACCAGGTGGACATCGAAGGGCACAGCGACGACGTGCCCTACTACCGGGTGATTGACGGGGAAACGGAGACCAACTGGAGCCTCAGTGGCAAGCGGGCAAGCAGCGTGATTCTTCACCTTCTCTCCATGGACTTTTCGTCCCAGCGCCTGCGCGCGGTGGGCTATGCGGATACCCGGCCGGTGGTGGATGTGACCGGTAAAGGCGGTGCGGCACTGGAAGAGGCGCGGGCGCGAAATCGCAGGGTATCGCTGTTAATCCGTTAACCTAACTCCTCCCTCTTTGTAGGAGATGTAATAAAGCGGCGAGCCAAGATCTAGCTCAGTAGGAGGTCAGTCCCCTAAACTGGTTGAGTTTTGAAACACAAGGTCGCTAAGCGCCTTAAACCAGAAGGGGACTGACATGAATAACTGTGGCATTG
>NZ_JBOFOC010000117.1:0-38313 GCF_051659245.1 Microbulbifer sp. | reverse complement strand
GCCACAGTTATTCATGTCAGTCCCCTTCTGGTTTAAGGCGCTTAGCGACCTTGTGTTTCAAAACTCAACCAGTTTAGGGGACTGACCTCCTACTGAGCTAGATCTTGGCTCGCCGCTTTATTACATCTCCTACAAGGGGTTGATCAGGCCTCCCAGCAAACTGCGGTAATCCGCGGCCAGATTTTGCCAACTGAGACTGGAAACATCCGGCACCGGCAGGGGTTCACCGCGGCCGATGCGGTTCGCGCACTCGAGCATAGCCCTGCTCAGGTTGGCGGCGCAGGACTCGGTGTCTTCGGGGAAGTGGTAGCCGCTGCGCCCGAACCACTCTGGATAGGCCAGGCTGTCCGGTACCAGGGGCTGGCAGCCGGCGGCCACGGCTTCCAGCACCGCCAGTCCCTGGAAATCGTGTCGCGCGGTGGAAAGCACCGCGTGGCTCTCCCACAACAGTCGCCGGTACTCCGCCCCGTCCTGGCGATAGCCCCAGGCGCCCAGTGCGTTGTGCTTTTGCAACAGCTTGCGAATCCTCGCGAACTCCGCCGGCTGGCGGCGGAACTGCTGGCCAACCAGGTGCAGGGTAAAGGGCCGTTGGTGTTGTGCGAACCGGCGCAACGCGGCCAGCAGGATATCGGGGCCCTTGTCGTGTTCCCAACGGTGATTCCAGATAAAGGTTGGCTTATCCGGCCGCGGTCCCGGGTTGGTGAATACCTCGGTTTCCAAGGGTACCGGCAGCACCCGGGATTTATCGGCAATCTCCCGGCAGAGGCCCGGGGGCACACAATCGGGGAAACGCCTGAGCAGTTCCCCCGCGCCCTCAAGCAGGGTGCGGCGGTTGTAGTCGGAATTGAACAGCAGCAGGTCACCGCTGAGCGCGGTGTAAATATTCAGCAGCTGCGGTTCCACCGAGGTGAAGGCATCCGCAGTGCTCGGATAGGCGAACTGGTTTTCGTGAAAGTAGACTGCGGTGGGCACCGCCGCGATCTGCGGCACCAGGCCGCGCAGCGCGGAGAGGTCGGTCATGGAAGTGGCGACGATCAGGTCCCAGGGCCGGCGCAGGGTTTCCGCCGCCTCTCCCCTGCCCCAGCTCAGGCTGTTGCCGCGGATGCGCCAGCTGAAATAGCGCGGCGGCAGTGTGAGCACTGTCCACTGCCATTCCGGAATCGCCGCCACCAGGCCGCGGCGCCAGCGTTTGTGGCTGTCGGCATCGTAGGCGGAAAGCAGCAGGACTTTCATGCTTTATCCCCCTGTAGGAGCGGATGGCCGCCCCCCCGCTCCTACAGGTGTATTGATCGATATCGGCATTCAGTCGAAGGAACGCACATTCGTCAGTCGCGCCAGCAGGCTGGAGGTATCCCAGCGACCGCCGCCCATGGCCTGCACCTCGCTGTAGAACTGGTCCACCAGCGCGGTGACCGGCAGCAGTGCGCCGTTGCGCCGGGCCTCGTCGAGGACGATGGCCAGGTCCTTGCGCATCCAGTCCACCGCGAAGCCGTGTTCGTAGTCCCTGGCGAGCATGGTTTTGTAGCGGTTCTCCATCTGCCAGCTCTGGGCCGCGCCTTTGGAGATCACCTCGATCACCTGCTCCGCGTCCAGGTCCGCGGCCCTGGCGAAATGCAAACCCTCGGCAAGCCCCTGGACCACGCCGGCGATGCAGATCTGGTTGACCATCTTGCACAGCTGTCCGCTGCCCACCGGCCCCAGCCGGTTGAGCGCGCGCGCGTAACAGTCGATCAGAGGATAGGCGCGCTGGTAATCGGCCTCTTCGCCACCCACCATCACGGTCAGGGCCCCGTTTTCGGCGCCCGCCTGGCCGCCGGATACCGGTGCATCCAGAAAGCCGATCCCCTTTTCGCGGCCGATTGCGGCCAGCTCCCGCGCCACATCGGCGGAAGCGGTGGTGTGGTCGACGAACAGGGTTCCACTGTCCATACCCGCAAAGGCGCCCTGTTCGCCTGCCACCACTTGGCGCAGGTCATCGTCATTGCCCACACAGGCGAACACCACCTCGGCATCTCGCGCGGCTTCCTCCGGAGTCGCGCAGGCTTCCCCCGAATAATCCGCCAGCCACTGTTGCGCGCGGCTGGCGGTACGGTTGTAGACGCGCACCGAATGGCCCGCCCTGGCCAGGTAGCCAGCCATCGGGTAACCCATCACGCCGAGACCAATAAAAGCGACTGTTCTCACAATAAATTACCCCCAGATCATCCAGATTAACGCGGCGCCCAGCAGCAGGCGGTAGATTGCAAAAGGTGCCATGCCGATACGGCTGATAAATTGCAGGAAGAAATGAATGCACAAGTAGGCACTGATACAGGAGAGCACGGTGCCCAGCAGTATGTCGCCCCAGGGCACCACCTCCAGGGACAGCAAATCGAAACTCAACAGCATGGCACTCAGCGCAATCACCGGGATCGACATCAGGAACGAGAAGCGCGCGGAGTCCTCGCGCTTCATACCCAACATCAGGCCCGCCATCATGGTGATGCCGGACCGGGAAGTGCCGGGGATCAGCGCCAGAGCCTGGGCGATTCCGATCGCCAGGGCTTTCTTCCAATTGAGCTGCGCCAGTGTCCCAGTGCGTTTGCCCCGAATATCCGCCCACCACAGCAGCACGCCAAAACCGATGGTGGTGGCGGCGATCACCGCTGCGGAGCGCAAGTGGGTTTCGATATACCCCTTGAAAATCAGGCCGGCAAGCCCCGCGGGAATGGTGGCCAGCACGATCAGCCAAGCGAGGCGCCCCTCGTCGGTGTAGCGATTGTTCACCAGCCCACCCAGACCGTCCCGCAGCAGTACCCAGACATCGCGACGAAAATATACCAGCACCGCGATCAGCGAGCCGAAGTGCACCGCCACGTCAAATGCCAACCCCTGGTCCGGCCAGCCCAGCACTTCGGCGGGCAGAATCAGGTGAGCGGAGCTGGAAATGGGCAGGAATTCGGTAAGGCCCTGGATCAGGGCCAGAACAACTATCTGAATGGTTTCCATAGGGTGTTAACTACTGCGAACGGATTTTTTGTCTTTTCTGCCAACTGACTTCATTGCGCAGGTACAGGGGCTCCAGTTCCTCCGCAGCCACCGCGGCCCCCTTCCGCCACAGAGACAGCGCCAGTTCAGCAATATCCCGCGCGTGGATCTGCGCCCGACTGTCGATTTCCGTCAGCGGGGCCTCCGCGAATTCGGCGTAGTGCCAGCCGGGACCGGCAGCGTACAGCGGTCGCGGCAAGTCGGCCCGGTTCAACTGCTGTACCACCTTTTCGGGGTTTTGCACCGCCTCCGGGAGCAGGCTGTCGTGCGGAGCCTGCACCGTGTAAACACCCCAGTAAACCTGCTGCATGCGCGCGTCCAATGCGCTGGCAACCGGCGCCTGGCCCCATTCCGGGTGATTCCGCCGGGCCCCCATGGCCAGCGCGGCGAGGCTGGAAACCGGCACCACCGGCTTGTCTGCGGCGAACGCCAGTCCCTGGGTACAACTGATCGCGATACGCAGCCCGGTAAAGGAGCCGGGGCCGCGGCTGACCGCCAGGGCGTCCAACTGGCCGAGTGTGAGCCCCGCGTCCACCAGCACCCGGTCCACCATAGGCAGCAGGCGCCGCGTGTGATCCCGCTCCGCCTGCACGAACTCTTCGCGGGTCTGCCCGTCACAGTGCAGGGCCACGGAGCAGGCTCCGGAAGTGGTGTCCAGGGCGAGGATTTTCACAGCGCTCTCAACTCAATACTTTGCGAGGAGCGAATTGTGTCATGTCCCACCCGATGAGTCATGCCATCCGTTTTGCACAACGTAGGGTGAGGGCCATGGACAAATCCGCAGGATACGGATTTGGGCAGCTTTAGCTGGCCGAAGGCCGAGCCAGGGGGATGTGGCGAGCCATTGCCCGAATGAAAAAACCCCGGCCACAACCGGGGCTTTGCAGAAGAGAGCCCCCGTATACCGGGGGCTATTATCGCCGACCGCTGAACTACTGCTGCTTCGGCGGACGGCCGCGACGGGCTGCCTTCTTCCTGGTGGCGGTCTTTTTGGCCGCAGTCTTCTTGGGCGGCCGCCCCCGGCGGGCGGCCTTCTTCGGCGGGCGGCCCCGGCGGGCCGTGGTCTTCTTCGCCGCAGTTTCCTTGGTTGCGGCTTTCTTCCTCGGACGGCCGGCCTTTTTCTTCGCTTTCTTGGCGGCCTTCTTGGCCTCCGCCTTGGCTTTGGCCTCGGCCTTCTTAGCCAGGGCCTTGGCTTTAGCCGCGGCTTTCTTGGCAGCGGCCTTTACCCTGGCCGAGGCTTTTTTCTCCGCCGCCTTTACTTTCTTCGCGTCCTTCTTGGCGCGGTCCCTGGTCCAGCGGGACTCAAAGGCTTTTACCGCTGCGGCCAGATCCTTCTCCGCTTTGGCTGACAGCTTTTCCGTCATCTCGGCTATTTTTTGTTTGGCGGCTTCCTCGGCTTCACGTACCGAGTCCATCGCCTTGGCCTTGGCCAGGGCGGTCTTGGCCTCGGCCATCTTGGCGCGCAAGTCTTTTGCTTTCGCATTCGCGCTGCTCAGAGATTTCCTGGCAGCGGCGGTACCGCTTTTTTGCACCCGGGCCCGGGCCCTGGCGACACGGTCCAGCTGCGCATCCAGCGATTTGGCCGCCGAATCCACAGCCTTTTGCGCCTTGTCAATGGCCGGCGATACCGCTGCCGGTGATTTGGCTTTCGCGGGGCGTTTCCGCGCTTTCTTTTTCGCTACTCGTGCCATCCCTTATCTCCTCACTCGGTGGAAGAAATGCCTCAGCAAACTCAAAAGTGTGCCGGCAGTATTGCCGTTTTCTCTCTCTGAAGACTCTCCATGAAAAAAAACTGCCGGAAGGCAGCGGAAAAGTCATTCCAGGGTCGCCGCAACGTGTAATTCGATGCAGCTGTATCAAAGTTAATAAAAAAAACCGGCTTTGCAAGAAAAAAAGGCAAAAAAATGGATTTTTTTACATAAAAAGGGGTTTTTTTTGGCAAATCCGCCCGCAAATTCGTTTTCGGCCGATTTTGGGCTGGCAAATGGGAATTTACTGGCGGTTTCCGGGCAGTTTTTCCTGAACAATCGCCGCCAGCACTTCGATATGATCCCGGCGCAGATTTAGCGCGGGGATATAGCGGTAATCCTCACCACCGGCGCCGAGAAAATTAGCGCGATTCTCCACTGAAATTTCCTCGAGGGTTTCCAGGCAATCAGCAGAAAATGCCGGGCAGATCACGTCCACACTGGAAACGCCCTGACGCCCCCACTCGATCAGTTGTTTATCGGTATAGGGCTGTAGCCACTCCGCCTTGCCGAAGCGGGATTGGAAGCTGACCTGCCAGCGGTCCTCCCCCAGTTCCAGCTCCGCAGCCAGGTGTTCCGCCGTATCGCAGCACTGGCGGTAATAGGGGTCGCCCTTGGCGATATTCGCCTTGGGGATGCCGTGAAATGACAATAACAGCTTTTCCGCCGCCCCCCGCTTCCGCCAGTGCTCACGCACCGAGTTGGCCAGGGCTCGGATATATAAAGGGTGCCGGTAGTAATCCCGAACCAGGGTGATATCGGGAATATCCCGGTTATTGCGATACAAGCGCGCCACCTGGTCGTAAACCGCCGCAGTGGTGGTGGCGGAGTACTGTGGGTAGAGCGGGAAAACCAGAAATGATCCGAAACCTTCCCGGCGCAAGTGCGCGACGGTTTCCGCCAGCCCCGGTTTGCCGTAGGTCATCGCGTGGGTGACGGTAATATCCGCGCGCTGGCCACGCAGATATTCCTGTAGCAATTCCGCCTGGCGGCGGGTGTAGTAGAGGATGGGGGACCCCTCTACCGGCTCGCCATCCTCGCTGCGATCCCAGATATCCCGGTAGGCGGGAGCGATGCGGCGCGGCCGCAGGGGGAGTACCAGGCCGTGCAAAATGGCCATCCACAGCGGGCGGGGTATTTCCACCACCCTCGGATCGGACAAAAACTCACGCAGGAACTGCCGCACTGCTGCGGGGGTGGGCTCAGCGGGGGTACCCAGGTTCATCAGGATAACGGCGGTGGGCATATCAGAGGCCGGAAGACAGAGGTCAGAAGACAGAAAGCGCGGCGGTATTCTCTATGAGCATGGAGCTTTCTGTCATCTGTTTTCTGTCACTTGTTTTCTGAACCGGTCAGGGCTTCAAGTACCTTTTCGCGAATATCGTCCATGGAACCCACCCCCATCACCTTGTGATATACGGGTGCCGTCTCCGGGGAGCGCTCGGCCAACTCGCGGTAAAAGCCCACCAGCGGTTCGGTCTGCTCGTGGTAAACGGCGAGGCGCTTGCGCACAGTCTCCTCGCTGTCGTCACCGCGCTGCACCAGCGGTTCGCCGGTGACATCGTCTTTACCCTCTTCCTTGGGCGGATTGTACTCGACGTGGTATACGCGGCCGGACCCCTCGTGCACACGGCGACCGGACAGGCGCTTGACGATTTCCTCATCGTCCACGGCAATTTCCAATACATAATCGATGACGACATCCGCATCCAACAGCGCCTGAGCCTGGGGGATGGTGCGCGGGAAGCCGTCGAACAGGAAGCCATTGGCGCAGTCCGGCTGGGTGATGCGGTCCTTGACCAGGGCGATGATCAGATCGTCGGACACCAGTTTGCCCGCCGCCATGATGTCCTTGGCCTGCCGCCCCAATGGAGTGCCCTCTTTCACCGCGGCGCGCAACATATCGCCGGTGGATATCTGCGGAATGCCGAACTTCTCTGTAATAAAGCGGGCCTGAGTACCTTTGCCGGCCCCCGGCGCCCCCAGGAGAATGATTCGCATGGTCAGATTGCCTCCAGATTCTGCTGGCGTTCCGATGCCCGCCGCGCCAAAAGAGCGCTACCTTACACGCTGACCCGGAGCAGGGCAAGGTCGCGCGTTTACCGGGCACTGCCCGGTGCGCGACCTTGCGACCCGCCAGGGATGGCGGGGCCGGGGCTCGAACAAACACGTCGCAGCCGCGCCAGGGATGGCGTGAACAAATCCAAATACCCGCAACGACCGACCGGACAGCGCGCGTTTACCGGGCACTGCCCGGTGCGCGACCTTGCGACCCGCCAGGGATGGCGGGGCCGGGGCCCGAAGTGGCCAGGCCGTGGATGGCCGGCGAAGGAACGGCTGCCGACAGACACGCCGCGGCGGAGAATGCCAAACTATGCTTTCCCTGATACCTCCGAGCAAGAGATGACCAGGGATCATTAAATGAAGATTGCCATCTATAACGCCCAGCCCTACGAAAAACGGTATTTCGACCGCTACAACCGCACTCTCGGGCACGAACTTCTCTACGTCGACACCCACTTCGATACCACCACCCTGGCCCTGTGCAATCCCAGCCCGGTGATCTGCGTGTTTGTCAACGACCAGATTCAAAAGCCGCTGCTGGAGCAAATGCGCGACCAGGGCGTCAGGATGATTGCGCTGCGCTGTTCCGGCTTCAACCATGTGGATATCCGCGCAGCCAACGAATTGGGCATTGTGGTGGCCAACGTGCCCGGCTACTCGCCATATGCGGTAGCGGAACATGCGGTGGCGCTGATCCTGTGCCTGATTCGCAAGGTGCTTCGGGCCCACGCGCGGGTGCATGAGGGCAATTTCTCGCTGAACGGCCTGATGGGATTCGACCTGCATGGCAAAACCGTGGGTGTGGTGGGCACCGGCCGGATCGGCTGTGCATTCGCGAGTATAATGCGCGGCTTCGGCTGCGGGCTGCTGGGCACCGATCCGGTGGTTAACGAGAAGTGCCTCGGCCTGGGGATGGAATACGTGTCACTGGAAACCCTGTGCCGCCACTCGGATATTATCTCGCTGCACTGCCCGCTGCTGCCGGACACCCATCACCTGATCGACGAGCACGCCCTGTCGACGATGAAAAGCGGCGTCTGCCTGATCAACACTTCCCGCGGCGCAGTAATCGATACCCCCGCGGCTATCCACAGGCTGAAATCGGGGAAAATCGGCTACCTGGGGCTGGATGTATACGAGGAGGAGGAGAGCCTGTTCTTCGAGGATCATTCGGACACAGTGCTGAGCGATGATGTGTTCGCGCGACTGCTCACCTTCAACAACGTGCTGATCACCGGCCACCAGGGCTATTTCACCCGGGAGGCGATTACCGATATCGCCAGAACCACCCTCGCCAATGTGGCGGAGTTCGAGGAGACCGGCAGCTGCTCAAATCAGCTGATTGCGCCCCCTAGTGGTTAGTGGCTGGGGTGGATAAGCGCAGCGCATCCACCCCACACGATAAAATCCCCTTCAACGCTCCCGGTTCTTAGCCTGATTCCAGAGTTGATCCAGTTCATCGAGCGATGCCTCCACCGGCCGGCGCCCCTGGGATTGCAGTTCCGTTTCCACGGCGCCGAAGCGTCGCTCGAATTTACGGTTGCAGTGGCGCAGCGCGCCTTCCGGATCAACTTTCAGGTGGCGCGCGGCATTGACGCAGGAGAACAACAGGTCTCCCAGTTCCTCCCGGCTGTGCTCGCGGTCACCGCTGCGGACCGCTTCGCGCAATTCGGCGATTTCTTCCTCTATTTTCTCCAGTACGCCGTCGATATCCGGCCAGTCGAACCCCACGCGCGCGGCGCGCTTTTGCAATTTGCCGGCGCGGGTCAGTGCCGGCAGGCCGAGGGCGACGCCGTCCAGCACACCCGCCTCTCCTTTGGCATGGCGCTCTTCCGCTTTGATGGCCTCCCAGTTTTCCTTTACCCGGGCCTCGTCAATCGCCGCGCCGCGGTTATCGCCGTAGAGTTCTCCGTCCGGAAAAACATGCGGGTGGCGACGCACCAACTTGCGCACCAGAGTGTCAGTGATACGGGAAAAATCGAAATGGCCGGCTTCACAGCCGAGTTGGGCGTAGAAGATGACCTGAAACAACAGGTCGCCGAGCTCTTCGTGCAGGTGTTCGAAATCCTGCGTTTCGATGGCTTCGGCCACCTCGTAGGCCTCCTCGATGGTGGAGGGAACGATGCTGGCAAAATCCTGCTTCAGGTCCCAGGGGCAGCCGCCTTCGGGATTGCGCAGTTGCTTCATCAAATACAGCAAGTCTTCAACAGTGTATTTTTCTTGCACGGTGTTTCCTTCTCCGCAGGGTGCGCCGTGCGCACCGCAATATAATTTCGGTGCGCACGGCGCACCCTACGCGGACCTGCGGCCCGTTGCGGAGCTGGCGGCGGGCGCCCCCGAGCTCCGCGGTCCCGATATTCCACATTCCGCATTCATCACTAGTGCAGTATCCGCCGCCGTGCCGAAGCCACGTTGGGCAGTTGGTTGATGCGGTGCAATACGCGGCTCAATTCCTCGAAATTGCGGATCTCTGCGGTGAGCACCATGTCCACCGTGTGCTTGTGCTTGTTGGAACGCGTCTGCATGGCGGTGATATTGATGCGCTGGCTGTCGAGCATAGTGGTGATATCCCGCAGCAGGCCGTGGCGGTCGTAGGCCTCGATCATGATTTCCACCGAATACAATTCCTTCGGCTTTTCCGCCCATTCCACCAGCAGTACACGCTCGGACTCCTCGGACTGCATGCGCAGCATGTTGGCGCAATCCTTGCGATGAATGGACACGCCGCGGCCCTGGGTGATGTAGCCCATGATGTCGTCGCCGGGGAGCGGGTTACAGCAGCGCGCGATGTGGGTCATCAGGTTGCCGACACCATCGATGTACACGTCCGCTTTGCCCTCGCCCCGGGCCACCGAGGCGGTGAGCGAGGGCAATAGCTCCACCCGGTCCACCCTGACCATGCGCTGGGCGGTGTTGAGTACCTGGCCCACACCGATGTCCCCCGCACCCACTGCGGCGTAGAGGTCGTCCAGGGAGTGCATATTGAGCTTGCCGGCGAGCTTGTCGAAATCGAAATCGTTCAATGCCAGCTGCTTGAATTCCCCGTCGAGAATACTGCGTCCGTCGGCGATATTCTGGTCCCGCGCCTGCTGCTTGAACCAGTGGATCACCTTGGCGCGGGCGCGGGAACTGGTGATGTAGCCCATGCCGGAAGAGAGCCAGTCGCGGCTGGGGGCCTCGCGCCTGCCGGTGAGGATCTCCACCTGGTTGGCGGTCTGCAGCTCGTGGTTGAGCGGCACTATGCGCCCGTCCACCTTGGCGCCCCGGCAGCGGTGGCCGATCTCGGTGTGGATCTTGTAAGCGAAATCCAGTGGCGTGGCACCGCGGGGCAGATCCACCACGTGGCCGTCCGGCGTGAACACATAGATGCGCGTATCGATCTCGCTGGACTGCAGGTCGTCCTGCAGCGGGTTGCCACCCACTTCTTCGTGCCAGTCGAGGACCTGGCGCAGCCAGGAGATTTTCTGCTCGTAACCGTCCTGCCCCTCCAACTGGCCGGACTTCCTGTCGGTACCCTTGTAGCGCCAGTGGGCACAGACACCGTACTCCGCCTCCTCGTGCATGGCCGAGGTGCGGATCTGCACTTCCAGTACTTTGCGATCCGGACCGATCACCGCGGTGTGCAGGGAGCGGTAGCCGTTTTCCTTCGGCGAGGCGATATAGTCGTCGAACTCGTTGGGAATGTTGCGCCACAGGTTATGCACTATGCCCAGTACCGCGTAGCAGTCGCGCACCGTGGGCACCAGGATGCGCACCGCGCGGATATCGTATACCTGGGAGAAGCCGATATTCTTGCGGCGCATTTTGCGCCAGATACTGTAGATGTGCTTTGCGCGGCCGTAGACCTCGCCGCGGATATCCGCCCGCGCCAGCTCGTTGCGCAGCAACTCCAGCACCTGGTCGATATATTTCTGCCGCGCCAGGCGCTTCTCGTCCAGCAGGCGCGCTATCTGCTTGTAATCACTCGGTTCCAGGTAGCGGAACGAAAGATCTTCCAACTCCCATTTGATATGGCCGATCCCCAGGCGGTGGGCCAGCGGCGCGTAGACATCGGCCACCTCCCTCGCGACCCGCCGGCGCTTGGCCGGGTCGGCATTCTTCGCCGCGCGGATGGCGCAGGTGCGCTCGGACAGCTTGATCAGCGCCACGCGCACATCGTCCACCAGCGCCACCAGCATGCGGCGGATATTCTCCGAGTGCTCCTCCACCGCAGCGCTTTTACCCTCGCCCCCGGTGTCGGCGCTACGGCTGCGAATCGCGGCCATGCGCAGGACGCCGCGGATCAGCTTGGCCACCGTGTTGCCGAACTCCTCCTCGACGGTTTTCAGCGGCAGGCGCTTTTCCCGCACTGCGCGGTAGAGCACCGCGGCGCACAGCGCTTCGCTGTCAATCTGCAGGTCGGCGAGAATCTCGGCCATCTCCAGGCCGGTGCGGAAGCTGCTGGCACCCTCGACCCAGATATTCTCCGCGGCGATCGCCCGTTTCTCCGCCTCGGCGCTCAGTTCCGCGGCCCGGCGCAGGATTACCAGGGCACCGCCGTCGAGCTTGGCCAGGGTCTGCACATGACGCAGCCAGGACTCGAGGTCCAGCTCGCTGTCAGCGCCCAGGAAGTGGTGTTTTCTTACTTGAACCATCTAGTTGCCGAACTAATTGCCGAACAAACCGGAAGACAGGTAGCGGTCCCCGCGGTCACAGATAATCGCCACTATGGTGGCGTGCTCCACTTCCGCAGACACCCGCAGGGCACCGGCGACGGCACCGCCGGAGGAGACGCCGCAGAAAATGCCTTCGACCCGGGCCAGTTTGCGGGTCATTTCCTCCGCTTCCCGCTGGCTGATATCCAGGGTCCGATCCACCTCCTCGGCAGCGAAGATACTGGGCAGGTAGGCGCTCGGCCAACGGCGGATGCCGGGAATGCTGGAGCCCTCGGTGGGCCTCAGGCCGACGATTTGCACTGCGGGGTTCTGCTGCTTGAAATAGCGGCCACAGCCCATGATTGTGCCGGTCGTGCCCATAGAAGAGACGAAGTGGGTGATCTCGCCGTTGGTCTGGCGCCAGATCTCCGGACCGGTGCCCTCGAAATGCGCCCGCGGGTTGTCCTGGTTGGCGAACTGGTCCAGCACCAGGCCACGCCCTTCCTCCTGCATTTTCAGTGCCAGGTCCCGAGCGCCCTCCATGCCCTCCTCCGCGGTCACCAGGATCAATTCGGCCCCGTAGGCAGTCATCGCCGCCTTGCGCTCATCGGTGGCGCTCTCCGGCATGATCAGCACCATGCGATAGCCCTTGATCGCCGCGGCCATGGCCAGGGCGATGCCGGTGTTGCCGCTGGTGGCCTCGATCAGGGTGTCCCCGGGCTTTATCCGGCCGCGGGCTTCGGCATGCTGGATCATCGACAGAGCCGGCCGGTCCTTGACCGAACCGGCCGGATTGTTCCCCTCCAGCTTGAGCAGGATGGTGTTACTGGTCTCGCCCTGCAGACGCTGTAGCCGAACCAGCGGCGTGTTGCCTACGCAATCGGCGATTGTGGGGTAATCCATGGTGATGCGCGTTCCAGATTCAAACCTCAACGGGAGACAATGATCAGTGATCGGTGATCAGTTATCAATGAACAGGGGCGAGACATTGATCATTGGTGATCAATCACTGATCATGGCGCCTGATAACGAAGAACCAAAAACCGAAAACGGACCATATGGTACAGGATCCGCCTCTCCGTCTGCGCTCACTGCGCTCGATCGTGTTCCGCTTTGTCCTGGCGCCGGCACTGCTGCTGGCCCTGGTACTGGGCATACTGTTCAGCCTGCAGCAGCTTCACGAGCGCCGCCAGCTACTGTTGAGCCACGGCCGCGCCAGCGCGGAGCAACTGGCGTCGCTGATCCAGCTGAGTGGCAGCCAGCCGTCGGAACTGCGCAAGGAATGGCTGCACCAGAGCCTGCTGGCGCTGATGCTGGAAAAGGACATGGTGCGCTCGGTGCACATCTACACCACCGACGACGTCAAGGGAGCCCCCCTGAACGACGACAGCGGACTGCGGCTGCTGGCCGGCGTGGGCCCCCGCCCACGCGCCACCGTCAGCGCCGCCGAGCTGCATGGCCATGCGCCCTTCATCTACGAGAAATCCGGCAGCCTTCAGGTGCTGCAGCCCCTGGAGGGAGATCCGCTCAGTTGCTGGCTGAGCATCGAACTGCACCGCCCCTATTTTGTCGTCGGCACCTATCAGGTGGTGGTGGTACTGCTGCTGGGACTGATCGTGTGCACCCTGGCATCGCTGATGTGGTCGGTGTTCCTGTCCGAGCGCTTCGCCCGCTCCCTGGGGCGGCTGCGGGAGACACTCTCGGCTATCGGCGACGGCCGCTTCGCCGCCCGCGCCAGCGAGAGCTACAACCGCGAGCTATACCAACTGGCGGAGCAGGTCAACGAGATGACGGCGAACCTCGCCAACCACCAGCGGGATTACAAATCCAGCCTGCATCAGTCCATGGAAGACCTCCGACAATCCCTGGACAGCATGGAAGAGCAAAATATCGAACTGGACCTGGCGCGCAAGAAAGCGCTGGAAGCCAGCCAGGTAAAATCCACTTTTCTCGCCAATACCAGCCACGAGATCCGCACACCGCTGAACGGAATCATCGGATTTACCAACCTGCTCTTGAAAACCGATGTGGACGAATTGCAGCAGGACTACCTGCAGACCATCCTGCGCTCGTCGGAAAGCCTGCTTACCACCATCAACGATATCCTGGACTTCTCGCGCATCGAGTCCGGCAACCTGGTGCTCGACCATATCCCCATGGACCTCGGGCAACTGCTGGAGGAAACCCTGCAGATACTTGCGCCCTTCGCCTATGAACATCAGTTGGAACTGGTACCACTGATCGACAACCAACTGCCCACTACCCTGATCGGCGACCCGTTGCGCATCAAGCAGATACTCACCAACCTGGTGGGCAGCGCGGTGCGCAGTTCCGAGAACGGCGATATCCCGGTGCGCGTCAGTATACAGAGCGCCAGGGAGTCGGAACTGATGGTGCGCATCAGCGTCACCGACCTCGGCAATCGCATCGACGAACAGGGCCGCCGGGAACTGCGTCAGTTGGTGGAGCACAGCACCCAGCGACACAGCCAGCGACACAGCCAGCAGATCAGCAGCAGCGGCCTGGGCCTGGCGATCGCGCGCAGCCTGATCCAGCGCATGCGCGGCAGTATCGGTATCGACGAAACCGCCGACGGGGGCTCGACCTTCTGGGTGCACCTGCCCCTGCTGCTGGAGCGCAACCGCGCCGCGCCGGTGCGCGACCAGTTTCCCGGCGCCCGCCTGCTGGTCGCAGACCCCAACAATATGACCCGCATGCAGGTGGCGCAGCTGCTCAGGCACTGGCAGGTGGAAGCGGTGGAACTGGCGGACACCAAAACCCTGCAGCCGGCGGTGGAGCAGATGTGGCGCCACGACTCGCAGCCGGATGCGGTAATCATCGACACCGCCATCGCCGGTGGCGATTTCGAACGGTTCGTGGGCACGGTGCAGCAGTTGGTGGATACCTACCAATGCCGGGTCATTCTGCAGGGTTCACCGGTGGAACTGCGCCGCTGCTACGAACAGTTGCGCACCCGGGTGCTCACTTTCCTGCGCAAGCCGGTAACCCGCGACAACCTGCTGCGCGCCCTGCGCCGCGCCGCGCCGCAATCGGGGCAGGCCCCGCGCATCACCGGCAGCTACCCAGCCCTGCCCTGGTCCGCCGCGCCGCGGGTGCTGGCGGTGGACGACCACCGCGCCAACCGCTTGCTGGTAGGGGAACTGCTGCGCGCCCAGGGCGTGGACGCCACCGTGGCGGCGAGTGGCGAAGAAGCGTTACAACTCTGGCGACAGCGGGAATTCGACCTGATCTTTATGGATATCCAGATGCCGGATATGGACGGCATCGCAGCCACCCGCCGGATTCGCGAAGAGGAAAAAAGCCAGGGGAATCCCGATAAGCGCATCCCGATCATCGCGCTCACCGCCCACGCCGGCGCCGAGGAAAAGGCCCGTCTGCTCTCCGCGGGAATGGACGACTACCTCAGCAAGCCTGTCAGCGAGGCGCAGCTCAACCATATGATCAAGCGCTGGATGAAAATCCTGGCACCGGCGATGCCCGCACCGGGAAGCGAGCGAAGCCCCCGCCCGGTGGATATCGGCGAGAGCCTGGGCCTCAGCAACAACGACCCCAAACTGGCCCGCGACATGCTGCAGATGCTGCTCGACGGGCTGATCGCCGACGAGCAGGAATTGAACCGCCTGCAGGCCGAGGGGGATCACAAGGGTTTGTTCGAGCTGGTACACCGTCTGCACGGCGCCTGCTGCTATTGCGGCGTGCCGAGGCTGCGCGAGGCCACCGCGAGGTTGCAGCAGCAGCTGCGCCCGCTGCAGGAGAAGGAAGAGGCGGAGATCGACGAGCGGAGCCTGGAGGCCACGGCGCGTGAAATCCGAACACTCCGCGACTGGAGCCTGGAGCAGGATCTGGACGCGCTGTTCGGTTTGGTGGCGAGGGAGGCGCAGACGTAGACACTCTGCGATTTCAAATCCATTTCTTATTGACTCGTCATACCGGCGCAGGCCGGTATCCAGTCTGATAGCGTCCGGGTTCCGGTACCGGATCGGGTCCGGCATGACGTTCCTGTCCCGGAACAAGGAAAGTACGGTGGGGCGAGCCTGTGGCCCGCTTGCCGAGCTGGAGCTCGGCGCTCCCAGGCTACCCGTTCTCGAAAACCACAAACGCCAGGGCAAAGTCCTTTTCGTCGGACAGGGTCAGGTGAATCCCGGTCACTCCCATCTGCTCCGCGCGCGCCTGCGCCTCCCCGCTCAGGATCACCTGCGGCGCCTCACCCCGTCGCCGGCGCACTTCGATATGCTGCCAGGAAATACCCGCGCCGATTCCTGTGCCCAGCGCCTTGCCCAGCGCCTCCTTGGCGGCGAAGCGCTTGCACAGGTAGGCGGCGCGGTTGGGGATCGCCAGTGCGGCAAAGGCCTCCCGCTCCCCCGGCGACAGCACCCGCTCCACGAAACGGTCGCCAAAGCGGCGCCAGGCGGCCTCTATGCGGGTCAGACTGCAGATATCCGTGCCGATACTAACGATCATCGCTTTTGTAGACCTGTTTGAACAATTCGCGGCTCTGCAGCGGTTTTTCCCCGAGCAGGGGAGCCAACAACAACCGGGTCAGCCGCTTCGCCGACGCCAGCAGCGCTTGGTCGAATTCACCACTGTGCCGGGCCCGCTCCAGGGCCTGCAGATCCGCGCCGGAAAATTCACCCACCGCCTGGCGGCCGCCCCGCCGGAAAACCGGCACAAAGCCGGTTTCATTTTCCAGCCGGTAATTGCCCTCGGCAGTAACCGCTTCCTGGCTGTGGGCACAGTAATCCAGCTGCGGGCAGCTGCCGAGTTCGTATAACAGCTGCAATTCGAAACGCCGCAAAGGCGATTCCAGCTGCTCCGCACTTTCCCCACCCACTTCCGCCAGCCCCTGCAACAGGGTCTGATAGCAGGCGAAAATCCCGTACTGGGCCTCCCCCACCGCCAGAAGGCGCACCAGCAACTCGTTGGCATAGAGCCCCGCGTAAACTGCCCTCCCGCGGAGCCAGACCGCGCTGCCGGCGCTCTCCACCGGGCCCAGGGTTTTCAGTCCGCCGCGGCCCAGCAGGGAAACGAGTAGCGGAGCAAAAGGCTGCAGCGACTGCCGCCGGCGCTGTTTGTCCCGCCGTGCGCCGCGGGCCACACAGCCGATGCGGCCGAATTCCGGGGTGAGCAGCTCCAGGATCAGGCTGGAATCCCGGTAGGGTCGGGAGTGGAGGATGTAGGCGGGTTGCAGCGGCTGGTGTCTCATGTCTTTTCGAAGTCGGGAATCAATCGCGCAGCGCGGATCCCCGCACTCCGGTCAGTCGTCTTTGTAACCCAGGCTGCGCAGGGCGCGCTCGTCGTCGGACCAGCCAGATTTAACTTTCACCCAAAGATTGAGCATCACCTTGCTGTCGAACAGCTGCTCCATGTCCTGGCGCGCCTGGCTGCCGATCTGTTTTATGCGCTCGCCCTTGTTGCCGATAATAATGCGTTTCTGCCCGGCGCGCTCCACAAGTATCGCGGCGCTGATATGCAGGATTTTACCCTCCTGGGCAAACTCCTCCACTTCCACCGTGACCTGGTAGGGAATTTCCGCTCCCAACTGACGCATGACTTTCTCGCGCACGATTTCCGCGGCGAGAAAGCGCGAACTGCGGTCGGTAATCTGGTCCTCGGGAAAGAAGTGCCGGCCCTTGGGCAGGTGCTGCATAATCACTTTTTCCAGCGCGTCCAGGTTGGTGCCGCGCAGGGCGGAGATGGGCACAATTTCCGCCCGCGGATGCTGTTCCGCCAGGGCCTGCAGCTGCGGCAGCAGTTCGCCCTTGTCTTCCAACTGGTCCACCTTGTTGACGGCGATCACCAGCGGGGTCTTGAGGCCCCGCAGCCTGTCCGCCACCAGTTGGTCCCCCTCGGTCCATCGGGTGCGCTCCACCACGAACACCACCACGTCCACATCCCGCGCGGCGCTCGCCGCGGCGCGGTTCATATAGCGGTTGATGGCTTTGTCCGCATCGGCGTGCAGGCCCGGAGTGTCGACGAATATGATCTGGTTCGGCCCCTCGGTCTTGATTCCCAGCATATTGTGTCGGGTGGTCTGCGGCTTGCGCGAGGTGATCGCCAGCTTCTGGCCCAACAGGTGGTTCAGCAGGGTGGACTTGCCCACGTTGGGGCGGCCGACGATGGCGACATAGCCACACCGGGACTCGGGACCCGGGACCCGGGACTCGGGCGCGGCGGAATCCTGCGACCCGCCACCCTCCCCTGCCCGCGACCGGGCGCCGGAAGTCTTCCCACTCTTTTTGCTCATTCGGAGCCCTCCTTCCCGGGTCCCGGGTCCCGATGGTCCCGGGTCCCGTTTGTCAGACGATTATAGGCTTCTGTGGCCGCGGCTTTTTCCGCCATGCGACGGCTGCCGGCCTCGCCGCGCACCGGTTTGCTCAGGCCGCTCACCTTGCACTCCACGACAAAGCGCTGGGCGTGCTCGGCGCCGGCAATATCCGCCACTGTGTACTCCGGCAGCGGGCGCCCGCGCGCCTGCAGCCATTCCTGCAACTGTGTCTTTGGGTCTTTAGCGGTCTCCAGGGACAGGCGCTGCAGCCGCGGGGCGAACCAAGCCAGCACCCGCTCGCGCGCGGCTTCCAGGCCGGCGTCCAGGTAGATGGCGCCGATCAGCGCTTCCACGGCGTCGGCGAGTATCGAGGCGCGGCGGCGGCCGCCGCTTTTCATCTCTCCCTCCCCCAGTCGCAGGCAATCGCCCAGCTCCATCTCCCGCGCCAGTTGAGCCAGGGTCTCCCCGCTCACCAGCTGCGCACGCAGGCGGCTGAGCTGGCCTTCGCGGCCGCTGGGAAACTGTTCGAACAGGGCGGCGCCGATAGTGAAACCGAGAATGGAGTCGCCGAGGAATTCCAGCCGCTCGTTGTTGCGGCTGCCGTGGGATCGGTGGGTCAGCGCCAGTTCCAGCAGGTCCCGGCGCTCAAAGGTATGGCCGAGCCGTTTGCACAGGCGCTCGAGTGAAAGGTCAGTCACGTTTACTGAATTGCTCCAGGTCTACCAGCGGCTTGCAGCAGAGTTCCGGCTTGGCCGTGTTGAGCTGCTTGTCGAATTTCATCACTACGTCGACGTTGTAGATCAGCGGCTGGCGCAGTTCGTAGTCGACACTCACCAGCATACTGTCGGCGCCGCGAACAATCTTTACCGCCTTAGTGGGTTTACCGCGCACGTTGTTGATCCGGAAAAAGCGATCCAGCTCTTTTTTGATATCGCCCCGGCTCATATCCCTGAGCTCGGCGTTTTCCGCCAGCTTCCTGAGCCCCTCATCGACGTAGTAGGCGTCGATATAGGCCGGCCCCATTTTCGATACACAGGTCAGAATAAAGCCGAATACCACCACTACCAGCAGCCAGCCCCAGTAGCTCATGCCGCGCTGGTTGCGAAGGGAAGAAAAGTCATACCCACCCATGGATTTGCCCTCGATTTTTATTGTCGGTTTTTACTCGATGCTGCCCACCCGGCTAAAGCTGGGCAGGCTCAGCAGTTTGTCCCAGTGCATCCAGATGGCAAAGGCCTTGCCCACCACGTCGCGCTCCGGCACGAAGCCCCAGGCGCGGCCGTCCAGGCTGTTGTCGCGGTTGTCGCCTATCATCAGGTAGTGCCCTTCCGGCACCACGCCGCGATAGTTACTGTAGGGGCTGGCGGGAATGTGCTTGGCCATCAGGTGGCGGCGACCGTAGATCTCCTCCCACAGCACCTCCTGTTCCGGATCGCCCGGCGGCAGCGCCTGAATCAATTCCTGGGGTGCGCGTTCGCCATTGATGTACAGCACATTGTTTTCGATACGAACTTTATCCCCCGGCAGCCCGATCACCCGCTTGATAAAGTAGGTGTCGTTCATATGCGGCGGGAAGAACACCATCACATCGCCGCGCTGGGGCTCGCCGATATCCACCACCTTGGTGCGCGATACCGGCAGGCGCAGGCCGTAGGCGTATTTGTTCACCAGGATAAAATCCCCGACCTCCAGGGTGGGCCACATGGACGCGGAGGGGATCTGGAAGGGCTCCACCAGGAAGGAGCGCAGCACAAAGACGATCGCCAGCACCGGGAAGAAGGACTTGGCATACTCCACCACTACCGGTTCCGCGGCGGCCTGGCCCCTGCCCTCACCCCGCTTCTGCTTGCGGCGATGGGCCAGGAACAGGCTGTCGAACAGCCAGATAGCACCGGTGATCACCACCAGCCAGAGCAGGATAAGTGGAAAATTAATATCCATATCGGTCTCAAATAATCAATTAACAACGATCAATTGACAATAAACAGGAATCCACGACCAGAAAATTGATCATTGACTAATTGTTTATTGGTCACCTGAATCCGTGACTTCAGGGCGGATGCAGAGTGCAAGATATTGGCGTCACAGTGGATTTTCCGAGGGAGTGGCGTATCCGAGATACGGCCGACTGAGGAAAATTCGCTGTGGCGTCAAGAGCTTATCCTCTGCGCCGTCATGAAGTCACGGATTCAGGTGGTCATTGATCCACCTTCAGCACCGCCAGGAACGCTTCCTGCGGCACCTCCACGCGACCCAGCTGCTTCATGCGCCGCTTGCCCGCTTTCTGCTTTTCCAGCAGCTTTTTCTTGCGCGTGACGTCGCCGCCGTAACACTTGGCGGTGACGTTCTTGCGCAGCGCCTTGACCGTGGTGCGGGCGACCACCTGGCCGCCGATCGCCGCCTGGATGGCCACGTCGAACATCTGCCGCGGGATCAGCTCTTTCATCTTCTCCGCCATGGCGCGGCCTTTCTGCTGGGCGTGCTCCCGGTGCACGATCAGCGCCAGGGCATCCACCCGGTCGCCGTTGATCAGGATATCCAGGCGCACCAGTTTTGCCGGGTCGAAGCGCACAAAATTGTAATCCAGCGAGGCGAAGCCACGGCTCACGGATTTGAGGCGGTCGAAAAAGTCCATCACCACCTCGCTCATGGGCAGCTCGTAGCGCAGCGACACCTGGCTGCCGGCGTACTGCATGTCCTTCTGCAGCCCGCGCTTCTCCACGCAGAGGGTGATCACATTGCCCAGATGCTCCTGGGGCACCAGGATATTGGCCTCGACGATGGGCTCGCGCATCTCGGCGATATTACCCGGGTCCGGCAGTCGCGAGGGATTGTCCACCGAGATGATCTCCCCGTCGGTCATCTCCACTTCATAGACCACCGTGGGCGCAGTGGTGATCAGGTCCAGGTCGTATTCCCGCTCCAGGCGCTCCTGGATGATTTCCATGTGCAGCATGCCGAGGAAACCGCAGCGGAAACCGAAGCCCAGGGCATCGGAGGTCTCCGGTTCGTAGAACAGCGAGGCGTCGTTCAGGGACAGCTTGTCCAGCGCATCGCGGAACGCCTCGTAGTCGTCGGAGCTGACCGGGAAGAGGCCCGCGTAGACCTGTGGCTTGACCTTCTGGAAGCCCGGCAGCATGGATACCTCCTCGACACCCTTGGCGTGGGTCAGGGTATCACCCACCGGCGCGCCGTGAATGTCCTTGATCCCAGCCACCACGAAGCCCACCTCGCCGGCGCGCAGCACGCCGGTCTCCTTGCGCTTGGGGGTAAACACCCCCACCCTGTCCACCACATGGGCACGGCCGATGGACTTGGTGACGATTTTATCCTTGGTGTGCAGCGTGCCCTGCACCACCCGCACCAGGGATACCACGCCCAGGTAGCTGTCGAACCAGGAATCGATGATCAGCGCCTGCAGGGGCGCGTCCACGTCCCCCTGCGGCGGCGGCACCAGGCGCACCAGATCCTCCAGCACGTCCTCCACTCCCAGGCCGGACTTGGCGCTGCAGCGGGTGGCCCCGGTGGCGTCGAGGCCGATGATGTCCTCGATCTCCTCCGCCACCCGGTCCGGGTCCGCCTGGGGCAGGTCCATCTTGTTCAGCACCGGGATCACCTCCAGGCCCTGCTCGATGGCGGTGTAGCAGTTGGCTACTGATTGCGCCTCCACCCCTTGGGCGGCGTCGACCACCAGCAGCGCGCCCTCGCAGGCCGCCAGGGAGCGGGACACTTCGTAGGAGAAGTCCACATGCCCCGGGGTGTCGATAAAGTTCAGCTGGTAGGTTTTGCCGTCCCGCGCGGTGTAGTCCAGGGTCACGCTCTGGGCTTTGATGGTGATGCCCCGCTCCCGCTCCAGATCCATGGAATCCAGGACCTGTTCGGCCATCTCGCGGTCGGTGAGGCCGCCGCAGACCTGGATAAAGCGGTCCGCCAGGGTGGATTTGCCGTGGTCGATATGGGCAATGATGGAGAAATTGCGGATACGGGAGATATCTGAGGCCACAGGAAAGTAGAAATCCTTGCAAAATCAATTTGTTAGCCGGCATTAGAGCCGGCAGCGTGGCGCAAGTCTATCAGGAAAAATGCGGAATGATGAATGCGGAATGATGAATGATGAATGCGGAATGCGGAATGGCTCTCCGGCACCCAGCACCGGCTGTGCACCAATTCCGCATTCCGCATTCCGAATTCCGCATTAATTCTCATCAATCTGGATGGTCCGGAAGGTCGGCTGACCGGCGCGGAAGAAGCGGATCGGCAGCAGTTCGCCCTCGGGCAGCTCCTTGACTACTTTCTCGTAGTCTTCCATGTTCTCCACCTCATCGAAACCCAACTGGGCCACAATGTCACCGCTGCGCAGTCCCGCCTTGGCGCCGGGTTTGCCCGGTACCACCTGCTTCACCAGGACGCCGGTGTCCACGCTCCAGCGCTCCTTGAGAGTGTCGGGAATCTCACTGACCACCAGGCCGAGGCGGCCACCCACGTCGGGCGAGGGGGCCGAGGAGGTCTGCTCGACCTCCTCGGCCCCTTCCAGCGCACCCACCTTGACCCGCACCTTCTTGCGCTCACCTTCGCGCATCAGTTCCACCGACACTTCTCTGCCGGGGGGAGTCTGTCCCACGATGTGGGGCAGGTCGCCGAACACAACGATCTTCTGGCCGTCGAAGCGGGTGATGATATCGCCCACGCGAATGCCTGCCTCCGCCGCCGGCGAACCGGTCTCCACCTGCGCCACCAGGGCGCCCCTGGGTTTGCCCAGCCCCATGGCCTTGGCCAGATTGCGGTCCACATCCTGGATACCCACGCCCAACCGGCCGCGGTCCACCCGGCCCTTCTCCCTGAGCTGCGCCACTACGTCACGGGCCAGGCTGGAGGGGATGGCGAACGACAGACCGATGGAGCCGCCGCTGCGGGTGTAGATCTGGGAGTTGATGCCCACCACCCGGCCGTCCATGTTGAACAGCGGGCCACCGGAGTTACCGGGGTTGATAGCCACATCGGTCTGGATGAAAGGCACGTAGTTCTCGCGACTCTCATTGGGGATGCTGCGGCCCATGGCACTGACGATACCGGCACTGGCGGAGTAGTCGAGGCCGAAGGGGGAGCCGATGGCAACCACCCACTCCCCCACTTTCAGGTCGTCTGAATCCCCCCAGCCGACCGTGGGCAGGTCTTCGGCGTCGATCTTCAGCAGCGCCAGGTCGGAACGCTGGTCGGTACCGATGACTTTGGCTTCGTACTCCCGGCGGTCGGTCAGGGTCACGACCACTTCGCCCGCACTGTCCACCACGTGATTGTTGGTCACCACATAGCCGTCCTTGGAGATAATGAAACCGGAGCCCATGCTCGCCACCGGGCGCTTCTCGCGACGGCGGGGTTCGAGCAGGTGCCGGAAGATATCCGGAATCTCCTGCTGGTACTGGGGCGGCAGGCCGCCGCCATTCACACGGCTGCGTTCTACGGTGTTGATCTTCACCACCGCCGGGGAGTTCTGCTCGATCAGACTGGTCAGTTCCGGTAGCTCCCGGGCACAGGCGGACGCCGATATCAAGAGGCAGAGAGTCAACAAAAACTGCGTACAGCGTGTAACCATAAGTTTGTTACCCCTATTTATCCCTTCTAATATGCAATAAGTGTGTTCAGGATACCGCCCTGCAAGGATTGCGCCCAGTTATATGGGCATTGGGGCGGCGTTCAACAAACAGTTAGTGGCGATTTCGCCGCAAAAGTTCTCCGCCCAGTGTAAAACAATGTTAAGGGAAGCCATGCCCCCACTGCGCCCCCGCACCGAACGCGGCCACTTCTGCCACCCCCGACAGCAGTACGGACACTCAGAACTGGGCGCGCCATTGCTCTACTTTCCCGCCCAGAGCGGCAATCCCCACGGCATGGTAATGGCCGGTACCCACGGAGACGAAGTGGCGGCAGTAGTGGCCCTGTCCTGCGCCCTGCGCGCCTTGCCGCCGGGACGCCTGCGCCACCACGTGATACTGGCGGTGAACCCGGACGGCTGCCAGCTGGGGCTCCGCGCCAACGCCCGCGGGGTGGACCTGAACCGCAACTTTGCCACCGGCAACTGGCAGGGTATAGAGAGTGTCTATCGCTGGAACAGCGTCGCGGAGGAGCGCGATGTGCGCCTGAGCACCGGCAGCGAGGCGGGTTCGGAAGCGGAGACCCAGGCCCTGTGCCAGTTGATCGAGCAGTTGCAGCCGGCCTGGATAGTGACTATCCACGAGCCACTGGCCTGCGTGGAGGACCCGGAGGGCAGCGCCCTGGGGCAGTGGCTGGCGACTCGCATGCAGCTGCCCCTGGTGGAGAATGTGGGCTACCCGACTCCCGGCTCCTTCGGTACCTGGTGCGCCGAACGCAAGCTGCCCTGCATTACCGTTGAATTCCCGCCGGTTTCCCCCGATGCGGCCAGCGAAGACTATCTCGACGTCCTCGTTCAACTGCTGAGTAGGAAGGAATAGATCAGATTCCGGGGAAGGGCGAGGCCGGTCACGCCGGAGCAGCTTCGGCGCGGCGGCCTCCCCGGAGGGGAAGCCGCCGCTAGGGCGCAAAAGGCTCCACCTGTATCATTCAACTGGCCAGCGGCAGCCCGCTGTCCGGCATCTCGTCGGGAGATTGCTGCTGTTCGGCAGCCCGGAAAGCGCTGGTACCTGCGAGCCGGCTTCCCATCTTACGCAACCACTCGAAAAGCAGCAGGCATAGCCCCACGGCGCCCAGGGAGGCCAGCAATCCCAGTGATCCCAGCTCCGCCCGCTCGGCGTGAAAGGTCCATACCAACTGGCCCACACAGAGCAGCGCCACGATCAGCAGGGTCAGCTTGCGGTCGATCAGTGACACAATGAACACTCCCAGCGGCGCCCCCAGTATCACCACCGGGGCGGCCGCCAGCCAGTTACCGTAGACCTCCGGGTGCCAGCCACCGCCAACACTTTTTACCACCACGCCGACAACGGAGTTGAAGGCCATGATCACCACCGAGGTGGGAATAGCGATCTTCAGGTCCACGCGGCATAACAGGACCAGCGCGGCGTAAATCACCATATCGATCCCCACCCCGGTCACCGACACCGCCGTGGCTCCCGCCACAGCCCCCAGGGCAAGGCCGATCCGGAAATCCCGCCGCGGCTGCAAACTACTGCTGCCGGAGTGGGTGGTGATCTCGCGAAGGCGGTACAGGTGCAAAATACCGAAACTGCCCCAGACCACCGCAAAGACCAGCTTGATCCACAGCTCCGGGACCAGCGGGGCGATCAACTGAATCCCCACGGGAGTGCCCAGCAGGGAGCCCAGCATGGCGCCTTTGAGCATATTGCCAGCCAATGGCTGGCGCCTGGCAAGCAGGAAAAAACTTGCGCTCACCATACCGATCGCCTGCACGGCAAAGCTGAAATCCCGCCCCAGGCTCGCCGGAGTGTCGAACAGCAGCACCAGCACCGGGAAGCCCACTGTGCCGCCTCCCATGGGCGTGGACCCCGCGGCGTAACTGCCCAGCGCCATAGCCAGCGCCATCGGCCAGTGCTCCTTTGTCATCTGCCAGTTGTCCAGACCGAAGACCAGGAATGCCCAGACTGTATAGAAGGCTACCAGCCAAGCCATCCATAGCAGGATTCCTTTTTTGGGGAACCGTCGTCGCCTTCCGGCGAAAGCTAAACTGGAGGAACCGCTTCCTGTATACAGCGGGGCGACATTCGCATTCGAAGTATCCATTCTCTTTGCTTCCTGTTTAAAACCTTGGTGAAGCTACCACTCGATAACTCTCCGGCACCAGGAACACGCCCGGAATAATTTTATCTGCTCTCTTTTCACCGGGTACAGCGGAAAACCTGAACCGGTAAACCAAGTGTGCACAAAGCAGGAATATCTGCATACGCCCCAGGTGCTCGCCGATACATCGCCTCGCTCCCAGCCCAAAGGGGAAGAACTTGTTCTGCAGGTCCTTGCGCAGCTTGCCTTCCTTGTCGAGAAACCTTTCCGGATGGAACCTTTCCGGTTGATCCCATACCGAAGGGTCTCGGGTAACGCTGTAATAATTCACGATTACTGGAGTACTTTTCTCTACAGCATAATTGCCGATCACGGCATCACCTGTGGTCGAATAGTAGACTGCCGCCATCGGACTGATCGAAGTATGCCGCAACAACTCATTTATAAACGCCTGCATATAGGGCAATCTGCTCCGGTCCGACATCCTCGGGGCACCATCAAGCACGCCGTCCAGCTCTTGCTGCAGGGCTTCCTGCACCTCAGGGTAACGAATCAGGTAGAGCAGCGCCCAGCGCAGTGCGAAAGTTGGAACTCCGGTTCCCGCCCCGGCAAACTGGGTAAGAGAGCCGTTGACAACGTCCTGCTCATGTACCTGGAATTTATCGCGTTCCTCAAGGGGAACCTGTCGCCCCCCCCGCAACAGGTAATCGCACATATCACGTGGATTGCACTCGTCAAACGATTTCTTATGGTCATCTACATTCCTGGCTATATACGCACTCAGCCCGGTTATCCCCTCCTTGAAGTTATCCAGAGAGTGCTTCCTGCTCAAATAAAAGAACAGCCTCCATGCCTTGGGCAACAGGCCCAGCCGCACGGCGTTCATAAATCCATTAGGAAGGAACGTCAGACCATCTTCATTGAAGGACCGCTCATCTTCCCGGGTGCAGCTCCGCCCAAAAATTATCCTCTGGATGAAACTGAGATTGGCAAGGGAAATACAGCGGTTCGGGTCGAAAGCACCTTCGTGCCTGGAAATGGTTTCAGACAGATGGTCGGCCTCCTGATTAAGCCATGATTCCATCTCTCCCCACCTACCTGCAAAATATTCCTGCATCGCCCCTACAAACAGGTCCCGGTGCCGTCTCCATGAATCTCCACTTTTCAGCTCGAGGAAATTCCGCTGTGGAGCTTCTCTGAGAATATCAAAGTCCGCGCGATCACTGAATTTTCCATCCTGGTTTATCAGTGCCTCCCAAACGAACTCCAGATTATTCAGCACTACTATTTTCTTCCCAGCTACAGTTAACTGGAAAACATCCCCGTATTTTTCAGACAGTTCGCTGAGCTTGACATGCATCCTTCCATTAACAAAGGGAAGTATGTTGTTAAGCGATATCCTGGCCGGTCCCGGCGGCTGCGAGTACATCCCACCCACGGACCTCCCACCAAAGGCGCCGTCAAAGGCGGCCTTTTCTCTCGGTTGGCGGTACATTTCCAATACTCCTGTGCAATTTTCAATTGATCGCCGAGAGCTTTTCCCCAAAGAGATCCTTGGGAGAAAACTGGACATTACGGAACCAATTTCTGGGAAACTTTTCCGTTATCCTCATCACCGGCTTGCCGCGGGAAAAAACCCGGTATGTCCGGAATAAAAGTGCTTCATCTTCACTAATGGAAAAGTACTTCGCCGTATTACCAGCAGGCTCCTCGCCCCACTCAACAAGACTCTTGTAAGTTTCCACCTGGAATAGATCCCACATTTTCCCAATGGGAGCCTTGGTTTTGAGCAGCATATCGGAGAATTTTTCGTCCAGTTTCCCCGGGGCGATGAGTGATTCCGCATAGAGATAGTTGATACCGGACAGATTGCCCTGCAGGGTTACCGTGCGTCTCCACAGGAGCTGTCCAGCGCACAATTCCAGCTCCGGAATATCGAAATCGGCAGCACCGACATCTTCGAAAAATTTCCGTGCACATAAGCTCTCTCTCGATATTTCCTCCAGGAGATTGGTCATGGTTCCATCGGAACTGAGCAGAATACGTTGAAACATACTGAGATCCAGACCATTTCCCGCACAACCTTTCCCCCGCCGGAAAGTACTATCAGACAACCTAATCATGGCAAACCCTCTGCGATAAATCTTTCACAAATATGGAAGGAGCAAGACGCATCTATATAATAGCCGGTTCCGTTCTACTACTCGACATAACCCTGATACGGAATCTGGGTATACGAGGCATCACCTTACAGAGAAATGCACTTGCCTCCAGGTAGGCGATGCGCCGCCATGAACTGATGTTCGGGAATTCCAGCAAAAACTTTCTGGATTCTTCCGGCATACTGTGAGGCCCGGACAAGCGGTACTGGGCAGCAAACTGTGGACCGTGCAGGAGCTTGACTCTAAGCCTGAGGTCCTCTTTGAGAGAGGGAATTCTGGGCATGCAGCCCACCAGCTCAGCGAGAGAATCCATATAGTGACAATAGTTGACCAATGAAGCGACCTTCGGAGTAATCCTATATTCCGAGCGCCAATGCTCAGCATCCTGTCCAATGATCTGCCTCTGTTCTGGTATAGGTGGCAGCTTAGTTTTGTCACTGTATAGTTGGGCCAGGTAGCGAGATTGCATTTCTGCGATTGCCGGGATTCCGCCTTGCTGAGGCCGGACAAAACCGACAAATGCCAGCGACTCTCCGACTTCCGGGATAAACATCTGCTTAAACAGATCTCGCATGTCCGAAATCTGCTTATCCAGGAAAGGAAACTCCAGCTTGTACCCAGAGCAAAATACAACTGCATCAATTTTCTCACGGGTACCGTCCTTGAAGATGACACCGCTTTCATCGAACCTCTGAATACCGCCGATATTGGGAGTCACCTTCCCATCGGCAATAGGCTTGAACAACCTTTCGTTTTTTGTTACAGCCTGATGAAAAGAAGGGCCGGACTTCATCAGCCACTGACCCCGAATCCTCAGGTCCGGATTCCGGCTGTTGACGTAACGCCTGAAAATTCCTTTAGTGATCCCAGCATGAAACCTGTGCGGAAGCCGATTCACAATCCTTGAAGTCAGCCAGGACGTATCGATAGTAAAATAGGTATCCTCCTGGAATGCCATGTATCGTGGCGCTACAGCATGATACCGCCGCAACGAAAGAATACATTTTTTTGCGACACTGGATATTTCTGAAGTGATATCCGCAGAGCTTTCCCCCATCCCCACACAGAGAACCCGCTTTCCTTCATAAAAGTTCTTATCACGATAGAATTTGGAATGTACAACATCGCCTTTGAAACTTTCCAGGCCTTCAATTTCCGGAATTTTTGGTCTCTGGAAATGCCCCGAGCACACCACTACAGAATCAAACTCCAGCCTTTCCATCTCTCCATTGCAGGATACTTCAACCTCCCAGGAATCCGCGCCTGGTGTTTGCCTGACTGAAGTCACCTCTGTGCTATATTTAATCTTTTCCTCAAGATTGAATTTCTCAACATAGGAATTCAGATATTCCCGGTACTCCGCTTTCGACCAGAATTTCAGTCGCTCATTACTCGGAACGTCATCTGAATAAGCCATAAAATAATTTGATATGGTAAGATGTAGATCATCATAGATCTCATTCCTTGAAAATACGCCACCGAGATTGTCCAGGCGCTCAAAACAAACAACATCATGACCCTCATCGGTCAATTGCTTGATAGCTGCAATACCCGATAACCCAGCGCCGATTACCGCCACGCACTTCTTCATGGTCCACTCCTAAAAACGAATAAAAATAGAACTTCCACCTGGGTAACACTAGAAATCAACCAATCTCAATTCCCGAGAATTTAATCAACTAATTAATCAACTAATTAATCAATGGATACTAATTCAGTATTCAGGTATCCGGATTGTAAAATTACGACAATATGAAAAATATTCATTGATGCAATCTTCTATACAACCTCTGCCAGGGACTTTGACGAAAACCTGGAATCAAGAACCACGGAAACATCCGCGCTCAAATTGTGGATAGCTGCACACGTATCTTCCCATCCGATACAGGCATCTGTAAGGGAAACACCGTATTTAAGCCCTCCCCCTCCCTGTGTCACATCCGGAGACTGGCGCCCTTCATTCAAATGACTCTCCAGCATAACTCCAACCAGTGAGTCCGACCCCTCCCGAACTTGTAGCCCAGCCTCTTCGACTACCTGCAACTGTCGCTTATGATCCCCTCTGGCATTTCCATGACTGCAATCCACCACAATACTGCGATTTACTCCCATGCCCGCCAGAACTCTCTCTGCCTCATAGACACAATCCCCACTGTAATTTGGCTGCTTTCCGCCACGCAGTATCAGATGGGTATCGGCATTTCCGGCACTCCCGGTGACCGCGATATAGCCGTCTTCGTCTATTTTCAGGAACCGATGAGGATTCGCGGCCGACTTCATGGCATTGGCGGCTATCTGTATATTGCCGTCTGTGCCATTCTTGAATCCCACCGGTATGGGAAGACCGCTGGCCATTTCCCGGTGAACCTGGGACTCTGTAGTGCGCGCACCGATGGCAACCCAACTGACCAAGTCTTGCAGATACTGAGGAATGACAGGGTCCAGTGCCTCGGTTGCACAGGGAAGTTCCAGGTCAGCCATAAACAGCAGCAATTCCCTGGCTCTGCACAGCCCCTTTTCGATCTCATAAGAGTTGTTGAGGTCCGGGTCATTGATATAACCTTTCCAGCCCAATGAAGTGCGCGGCTTCTCGAAATAGGTCCGCATCAGTATAAACAGGCTATCCTTGTACTTCTCGTGCAGCTCTTTAAGGCGACAGGCATATTCCTGCGCGGCCTTGGGATCGTGAATCGAGCAGGGACCGGCTATGACCAGAAATCTAGGATCCTTTTTCTGGATAATGCGACTGACGGTTTCTCTCGACCTGACAATCATTCGTTCCGCTTCCCTTCCGGGTGGGTACATGGTCCTGAGCTGTAGTGGGCTTATTATTTTCCCGCTTCCCGGCACACTGATGTTGTCCAGAATTTTTTGTGGAACTGACATATCTGAGCCTCGTGGATATTGGTGGAATTTCGATTATTACGACATGGGACTAGCTGCAAAACTTTAGTTCAGACTAGAACAGAAAAAAGCTTTGGAAATAGTAAAATTGCGACACAAATTTTCACAAATAAAGGAAATTAAATTATTTCCAAATGTAGCCGCCAAACATTCATATATGAGTCATAATTGTGCATACAAAGTGAATTTTTCATTAAATCGCCCAAAACCCGGGCATATTCTTTCGACCATTAAAAATAATTCGACAAATGCACTTTATATGCACAAAATAATTCAAATTCGCAGATAGATGCACGTTATTGATGCAGTTTTCCAGGCACGCAATTAATAACCATTAAACTCAAATGGAAACAAACCAGGTTCATCTATTTATAGACAGGAGAGAGAGGGGGGAGGCAGAGAAACAAAAAGGCCGCCAAATTTCAGACGGCCGACAGAATAAAAAGGAAGACCTGATGTCCTGGCATCAGGCTATATACTCGCACCTTTCAGAGAATAACCGTTTCCGGTATTCATTGGGAGTAATGCGATAGATATCCTTGAACTCCCGGTTGAAGTGGGCTTGGTCATAGTAGCCACAGCGATAGGTTATATCGAGGCAACTCAGGGAGCTGCAGCTGTTCAGCATTCTTCTGGCAAAGTCCGCGCGCAGCAGTTTCATCAACCTCTTCGGGCTCATACCCACTTGCTTCTTGAACAATCGCTGGAGTTTTCTTACATCAATACCAACCTCCTCAGCCAGATCCTGTAAGCGGGCATCGTAATGACTGGATGAGATATGTTTGAGAATAGCAAGGACAAGAGACATATTACCATCCGGATCAGACAGGTTGTATGTAAGCCATGTTTCAACAGAGGTTATCTTCTGCTCATCCGAAGCACACAATTCAAGAAACCTGAAGAAGTTCCTTGGAAGGATACAGCTAATTGAATAAAGATTGTTAAATGTATTATGCAATCTCCCCAGGTCAGCTTTAAAAAACAAGCAAAACATACCCGGATTGAAGCGTATTCTTATGAGATTCACATCTCCACTTAGACGAAGAGTTACATTCTTCGAGTTTGCGCCATCAAAATAGACACCCTTTCCAAATATCTTGCCGTCCAGTGTTATGGAGCCTCCAAGGTTTATAATAACTCCAACTCCTCCATCCGGATAGAGATCTATAACTCTGGCCCGCTCAAATTTTCCAGATATTACTTGATAGCAGTTTATATATGAGGAAAGAATTCTTCCCGGCAAGTGTTTTCTATGTTGTTTACAATCCTGAATATAGCCTACGTCCATTTCACTCTCCATAATAACAACTAGAAATTTCCTAAATATTAAAACACCCCTCAGCCGTTTTTTTATATTCTTACGGTATCAGAGACTAGCCATTCCCCTCTGCCTCGCTGGCTTCATAGCGAGGTGTTTTTTGCGTATTATGAATAATCACTCGATCTTGATAGTTAAAGAATCAATACCTGTTCATATACCCCCCTATTCAACACTGGTAAGATACTTTTGTCACATGGAATTTTTCGTCGCGAAAAATTCAACATGAGAAAGGATTATTTCCTCGATCATTTCTATCACTTCCTGACTGTAACCATCCTCCGCCCCCAACCGACGCACAATGGAGCTCCGCCCGACAAGAAAAAACACCACCTGTCCGATCAATATGTGGGCTTCCAGGGTAGCCCGAATGTGATCCTGCTCCAGCCCGGCAAGGACAGCTATGAGACGGCTCAGGATTCTGTACACAATGTCGAACACTTCGTTATAGAGGATATCGAATGCCTCTGTGGGATTAGCCTGCTCCCGCATCACCAACAATAGCCAACAGCTCGCTTCATCATCCACAACAAAGGTTTGAACCATATTGCGTACCATACCCTTCAGGATGATGTGGGCGTCCTCGGCTGTGAGGCCGGCCATATGCTTTTCTTCCTGGGATATCATGTCCAGCCTGAACCGCTCTCGCATGCGCTCGGCGATATGACTTACAATTGCCAGATAGAAGCTCCGCTTGTTTCCAAAATAGTAGGCCAAGGACCCAATGTTCGATTCCGCCTCCCTGGCGATCATCCGTGTGGTGGTTCCCTTGAACCCATACTCTCCAAACAATCGCATTCCGGCGGACATCAATTTTCCTGCCGTTTCGTCCGCCAAGTATTCTCTTTTATTCATTCAATCACTCACCCGTTCTATTTGACGTGGCTGTCGAGAAGTGCTGAGTCGTTCATCCCGAGGGCTTCCCCGATAAAGTAGCTGTAGAGCACCGGAACCACACCCAAGCTCATCACCGTTCCTACCATCAGTCCAAAAGCCATGCCACTAGCCATGCCGTAGAATAGAGGATCCCGGCCAATGATCAGGGGTAGAAACCCGAGAATAGTGGTCACCGTGGACATCACTATCGGGCGTAAGCGACGGACCGACGCTCGCACTATTGCTTCGGACATGGTAAGCGAAGGATCCTTGCGATCGATATCGATTCTGTCGATCAGTACTATGGCGTTGTTGATGATGATTCCGGCAAGGCTGTAAATCCCCAACAGTACCATAAAACCGAAGTTAGCCCGCATGCACAGTAACCCCAAAGCCACTCCTACGATCACCAGGGGAATAGTGGCCACGATCAGCATGGGGCGTTTGAAGGAGTTGAATTGCCCTACCAGGAGAATAAAGATCAGGCCAAGGCAGAGTGGCAGGTTTGCCTGCAGCGCGGCCTTCCCCTCCGCTGACTCGACTACCACGCCGTCGAACTCAATCCAGTGGCCCGGAGGCAGGGATTCCTGCAGGTCTGCCAGCTTTCCTTCTATCCTGGGCAGCATGTCTTCGGCGGTCATATACCGGTTGCGCCCCTGAACAGTGATACTGCGCACCAGGTTCTCCCTGTCCACCCGGTAATAACCGCTACCCAGTTTCACCCTGGCCACCTGATTGAGGGGAACCCCCTCCCCGGAGCCGCCCGATGGATAAACCGTGAGCGACTCCAACCGCCGCAGGCTTGTGCGTTCCTCTCCCGCGTAGCGCAGTATAATGGGGATAATACGGTCCCCTTCGCGGTACTCGCTCAACTGATAGCCGTTGATGACACCTTTCAGCGAGCGGGCTATATCCCCGGAGGTAATACCCACAATGCGAGCCTGCGCCTGATCCACTTCGATCATCAGCGAGGGGATTCGCGCTTCCCAGCTCTGTTTTACGTCCAGTGCTCCTGGCACGCTGCGAAAGATGGCCTCGATTTGCCGGGCAGTGGAGAAGATCACTTCGCGATCCGGCCCTTTCACCTGCACTTCCAGCACGGTGCTGTCGGAAGGACCGAGAAACATCCTGGTGACCTGCGCTGATACCTCGGGAAACTCCTGGGCAAGAATGGCACTCACTCCCTGAATCACCCACTCCATGCGCTTGCGATCGCGGATGTTGAGCACCATGAACCCTTTGTTGGGCGCCGGGTCCATCGGTGTCAGCGAAAGCACAAACCGCGGCCCACCAAATCCCGCGTAGGCGGCGATACTGACGATCTCCGGTGCCAAATCGGCATCGTCGCGCAGCCGGGCGCTGATCGCCTGGACTTTCCTATCCGCCTCCGTAGCCGCTATAGAGGAAGGCAAATCGATATACATCAATACCTGACTGCGGTCCGAATCCGGAAAGAATTTCTTCGGAACCATCTTCATCAGGCCGACACTGGCTATCAGCATAACCCCCATAAAAATCAGGAAGACCACGCGCCGCTGCATTACCCAGCGAAGTATCCGTTCGTAGCGGCCCGCCATCGACCGGAACAGGCGATCGGACAGACTGTTTCCGACGGCGGAAGCCTTCAGAAAACGGTGGCAGAGCGCTGGGGTAACCGACAGGGACAAAAGCCAGGAAGCCAGCAGGGTAATGGCGATAACAACGGATATGGATCGGGTGTACTCTCCGGCCACATGCTCCGCCAGCATCAGCGGGAGGAATACCAGAATGGTGGTGAGTGTCGAGGTAAGCAGGGGAACAGCTAACTCGCCGCCTGTCTGCCGCAGGGCCTCATCGCGGGAAGCGCCTGCTTCCAGCCGTGTTTTGAAGTCCTCGGCAATCACGATGGCATTGTCGACGAGCAGTCCCAAGGCAATGATCAGGGTCGCAAGGCTCATTCTCTCCAAAGTCAGGCCAGCAAATCCCATTACCGCCAGGGTCACCAGCATCACGATGGGGATAATTGAACCGACGATAAGTCCGGTGCGCACCCCGAGAAACAGAATCACGACGGCCAATACAATAACGAGCGTCTGAATCACATTGGCACTGACCCCGTAGACGGCGTTTGCCACCTGCTCCGCCTGGAAGGTCATGATATCCAGTTGGTAGCCCGCCGGCAGTGTGGTTCGGATTTCTTCCAAGGCCTCCGCAACCGCATTCCCGTAGTCCAGGACGCTGTAGCCGTCCTGCATTGAGATCGCGAACACGATCGCCCGCCGCCCGTTGAAGTAAGCCGTCTGCTCTACGGGCTCCTGGTACCCCCGCTCTATTTGCCCCAAATCGCTCAGGCGGACTGTACCGCGGCCGGCGGGAAGCTGGATCTCAGCCAGTTTCAGCATTTCCAGGCTCCGGTACTCTCCGGATACCTGCAGGGCGAAACGCTGTTCTCCCGCCTCGATGACACCCGCCGGCGGCAATATATTGCGCTGTTGCAACTGGGAGGCCAGCCGGGTCGGGGAAAGACCCAACTCGGCCATCCGGGCCTCCGGCAGGTTGATGAAAATACGCTGGGGCTGAACGCCCAGCAACTGCACGCGTCGGGTACCCTCTACGGCATAAAGACGCGCGCGAATGTGCTCCGCCATTTGCAACTGCTCGGCCTGGGAGAAATCTTTGGCAGTGAGGGCGGCGGTCACCACGGCCACATCCCCGAAATCGTCGTTCAACAGCGGAGTTCCGGCCCCCTCCGGCAGTTCCGCCCTGGCGGCGTCGATCTGCTCGCGCACCTCGTCCCAGATCTGGTCGAGATTGAAGTAGCGGTCCTGGATCTCCACATGGATCAGCGAACGCCCCCGGATGGAGGTGGAACGAATGTTTTCCACCTCGCCCAGGGCACGTACATGCTCTTCCAGCGGCTTGGTGATTTTCTCCTCCACCTCCTCCGCGGGCAGGCCGGGAAAACTTGTGCTGATCACCGCTTCACGGATGGTGATTTTCGGATCCTCCCGCGCCGGGAGGGAGAAATAGCTGAAAGCGCCGTAGACGACTGCCACCGCAGTGGCGAGGAAAACCACGGGGCGGTAACGGTAGGCCAGTTGGGACAGATTCATCGCCGCCCTCTCAATTAAACCGCTCGGGGCCCTGCCCCAGCACCGCCACCAGATCCCCGGCGGAGACAAACTCCACTCCCCGGGCAACCACGCGATCGCCGACGGAAAGCTCTCCTGTGACCGTCGCCCGCTGTTCCCCCAATGAAACAATCCGCACTTCTACGCGCTCCAACTGTCTCTCCCTGGATACCCGCAACACATGGGCACTCTCGCCGGCGCCGTAAACCAGCGCCGTCAGTGGAACTGCCAACTGGCCGGCTTTGACGGCGCTCGCTGCGGATCGGTCGGCAAACGCGAGGCGGACCTCCGCGGTCATGCCGGACCGGATTCCCCCGACCGGCTGTTCCACCACCAGCACCACCGGGTAATTGTTGGAGGACTCCGGCTGGGTGCCGATATGTCGTACGCGGGCGGGAATGTCGGCGATTCCCACCGCCGGGAGAGCGACGGATTGAGGCACTTGCGCATCCAGCTCGCCGATCAGGTTCTCCGGTACGCTGGTCTTTATCTCGAATCCCTGGCGATCGGAGATCACCTCGAGGATGACCTGGTTGGAAGTAACCCGCTCGGAGGGCTCCACATACCGCCGGCTGACCGAGCCGGCAAACGGGGACTTCAATTTGGTCAACCGAAGGTCGCGCTCCGCCAGTCTGCGGGACACCCTGGCCGATTCGTAGCGGGAGCCGGCCGTGTCCATCGCGGCCTTGGCACTGTCGAGTCTCGCCTGGCTCACCACTCCCCGATCGATCAGCTGGCGCTGGCGCTCATAGTCCAGCTTGCGTTCGCGGAAGGTGGCGAGAGCCTCGGCCTCATTGGAAACCGTCAGCGCGTGGGCCAGCTGATAGCGGGTATCGTCCAGTTGTGCCAGTACCTGCCCGACCTCTACCGGATCCCCCACATCCACCGCCAGCTGCTCGATCTCGCCATTCACCTCAAAGCTCAGAGCCGATTGCTCGGCCGCCTGCACGCGTCCGGACAGGGTCACTACCCGCCCCGCGCTGACATTCTGTACCAGCGCCGTGTCCACCACGCGCAGTGGCGGCGCGGCACCCGTTTCCTCGGCGGAGCGGGAACAGGCCGTCAACAGGAATATGGCGCTCGCCAGTGCAAACACCCTCCACCTCACCAATGAGTAGTGGCTGTAACGCGATCTGCAGTCACTCATTGTTCAATCTCTTAATCAAATGATTGAGCAAACATATAATCATTTGATTAAACCCGCAATCAAACCCATCTTACCAAGGTGTGTTGGCGCGCCATCTTTTGAAAAGTGGGAAGTTTTTCAGGAGGACTGATTGATTCACCAGGCTCATCGCGAGCGGGACATCTGCGCCTCAACGAATACGATGGGAAGTCAAACCCAGTAAACCCGGCCACCGGCAAAGCGCAATGGCGGTTGTACATCCTTTGCCAGCCAGGTGGGGCCGTCCAGATCGAGGAAGCGCACTTTCTCCCCCAGCGGCCAGGCCGCGCGGATGGCCCGCGAGGTGCACAGCATGCACCCGAGCATCAGTTGGAAGCCCTGGTGCCGGGCCTCTTCCGCCAGGGCCAGCGCCTCGGTGATACCGCCGGTCTTGTCCAATTTGATGTTGACCATCTCGTAGCGGCCGCGCAGGCGCGGCAGATCGGCCCGGGTGTGGCAGCTCTCGTCGGCACAGATCGGCAGGGGGTGGGGGAAACTGGCGAGAAAGGCGTCGGCGTCCGCGGGCAGGGGCTGTTCCAGCATGGTCACCCCAAATCCCGTCAACTGCCGGCAACGCTCCTCCAGGGTTTCCGCCCGCCAGGCCTCGTTGGCGTCGATCACCAGTTGCGCGCGCGGCGCAGCGCCGCGCACCGCCGCGACCCGCTCCAGGACTTGGCGGTCGTCCAGTTTCAGTTTCAGGACGCCAGCGCCCTGCCCCACGGCGGTCCCCGCCGCCTCGGCCATGGCCGCGGGGGTGTCGATCACCAGGGTCTGCACCGTGGGCAGGGAGTCGGGTCCGGAATGTACGACGCCATTGCGCTTCGACTCCCAATCTGTCAACGCACAGTCCAGTGCATTGCGTGCAGCTCCGGCAGGCATACGGGATTGCAATTGGTGGCGGTCCAGCCCGCGGGCCACCTCCGGCAGCACTTTTTCTACTTCGGCAATCACCGAGTCGGCGCTCTCGCCATAGCGCGCGTAAGGGGTGCACTCGCCGATGCCGGTCACCCCTTCCGAGGCCACTTCCACCACGACCACCCGGGCCTCGGTGCGCGCGTCCCGGGAAATCACGAATGCGGTGCGCAGGGGCCAGCTTTCTGCGTAGCAACGAGCGTGCATAACTCTGTCTCAAAGTCCCTTGGAAAAGGGCCCGTTAACACTAAGTTCGATACTCAAGTTTCGGAGTTCAAGACACCCGCTGGTGGCACAAGCTGGAGCGGGGTGCGCCTTTCTGGGACTGTCTGCGAGAGGGACCTCGCGGACAAGCCTACAGGGACGTATTGAGGGGGGGCGCCTAGCCCGTGTC
>NZ_JBOFOC010000116.1:0-19520 GCF_051659245.1 Microbulbifer sp. | reverse complement strand
TGCTATCGAGGAGTACATCACTCACCACAACACGAACCCCAAGCCGTTCATCTGGACCAAAAGCGCGCGCGATATACTGCAGAAAGTCATTCGTGCCAACAGCCGCTTAAGTTCCAAACAGAATGGAACACTACACTAGGCCCGGTCGATCACCTCGTCGTGCCCCGCCGCGGAGGCACAGTGGGCGCAGCAATAGAACTCGTCGCCCACCTCGGTACCGTGACCGAGAATCCGGCAGTTGCAGTGCGCGCAGGTGGGCGCCAGGGCCTGGATGGCACACTCGAAGCTGTCGAATGTGTGGCTCTGGTTGTGCAGGGTGATTTCCATGGGTTTGTCGTACTGGTTGCCGCAGGTCTCGCACTGTTTCATGGCGTCGTTCTCCTCTTCGGTATGCGCTTACCAGTAGAATAGCCGCTGCCCGCTGACTCACAGGTCGATGCGTAGCGAGAGATCGATTGCGCGCAGGTGCTTGGTCAGGCTGCCGGAGGAGATGTAGTCCACGTCCAGTTGGGCCAACTGCCGCAATCGCTCGCTGTCCACGCTGCCGGAGATTTCGATCTTGGCTTTTCCCCTGGCCAGGGAGAGGGCGGCCTGGGTATCCGCGTCGGTGAATTCGTCGAGCATAATCACGTCGGCGCCGCTCGCCAGGGCCTGCTTTAGCTCGTCGAGATTTTCCACCTCCACTTCCACCACTGCCCCGGGCTTGATGGCGCGCGCCTGGGCCACTGCCTTGTCGATGCCCCCGGCGGCGGCGATATGGTTCTCCTTGATCAGGAAGGCGTCGTAGAGGCCGATGCGGTGATTCCGGCAGCCGCCGCAGAGCACGGCGTATTTCTGCGCGCTGCGCAGGCCGGGGATGGTCTTGCGCGTATCCAGTATCCTGATTTGGGTGCCCGCCGCGCGGTTGGCGTATTGACTCGCCGTGGTGGCAGTGCCGGAGAGTGTCTGCAGGAAGTTCAGCGCGGTGCGCTCGCCGGTGAGAATGCTGCGGGCGCTGCCCTCCAGTTCGAGGATCACCGACTCCGCCGGGACCTTGTCGCCGTCCTCGAAATGCCACTCGAGGCGCAGGTCCGGGTCCAACTGGCGAAAGACCTCCTCGACCCAGGCGCGCCCGCACAGGGTGCAGTCTTCGCGGGTGATCACCCGTGCGCGGGCCCGCTGGTCGGCGGGGATCAACTGGGCGGTGATATCGCCGGAGCCCACGTCCTCCGTCAGCGCTGTGCGCACCGAGTGCTGCAGGTCGGCGACCAGGTTGGGGATGGCTGTGTCTTGCGGGTGCATGGCCGGACCTCGGAAATTCGGAGGCGCAATATTATCAGAAGCGGCCCTCCGGGTTTATTCGCAATCACCTGTGACTGCCATCTCAAATTGGCATTTCTCCGTTGTCAAGGGGTCTGCGATGGGCGGTAGAATAGGGCCCAGTTGGGGACTTCAGCCGGGCGGCGCCACACACAAAATAAAGAACAGATGGTTACCGGGCGCCAACCGCATTTACTATCAACAGCGCAGTGCGCCCGGCGCGCGCGCAGAGGTCCGAATGGCTATGAAAGACTCGAACAAGGTGGTTTCCCTGGCGGAGAAGAGTGCCGGGCTGGGTTTCTCCTCACGCAAGAATGCCCCGCTGCCGTCGACGGTGGAGGCCCTGCGGCAGAAGGCGAGCAGTCTGCTGCTGGAGCAGGTCAAGCAGCTGCTAGGCAAAGTGGACGACTCCCTCTTCTCCATGGCCGAGCGCGCCCACGGCCAGGAAGAGCAGGACGGCCTGTTCCAGGCGCTGCGGCTGCTGCGGGTGGAGCGGCGGGCGATCGCCGAGCGCTTTGCCGGCAATATCGACCTGGCCTTCCAGGTTCGGGAGGAGAGTGCGGAAGGGGAGGCCCCCTTCGCTTCCGAGAATCTCTCCCTGGTACACAACGACGACCTGGAACAGCTGGTAGCCGCGGATACCATGGTGGCCAATGCCAGGCGCGACTTCGCCGAGCCCATCACCGAACTGTCCCTGCGACTGGATACCCTCTACCCAGTCAAGATTTACGACAAGAACAACCCCCTGGGGCCCGACGCCATCTGCGACGCTTTCGTAGAGGCCGTGCGGCCCCTGGATCTGCATATCCGCGCCCGCCTGACTCTGCTGAAGAAGTTCGAACAGGGGGTGATGCTGCAGCTGAAAGACATCTACGATCGCTGCAACGAACTGCTGATGGAGCGGGGAATCCTCCCCAACCTGCGCGAACAGCGGCGCCAGGTCCGGCAGCGGTCGTCGCGCCCCGCGCCGGGGGCGCCCGCGGGCGGGTCGGCGGCGTCCGCCCAGGGCACCGGCACCCAGGGCGGCGGGGGCTCCGGGGTCTCCGGCGGTATGACTTCCGGCAATTTCGCCCCGGGACTGGTGCCCGCCAGTGCGGGGCTCGCCCCCATGCCGTCCGGTGACCTTCTGAGCCATCTGGGAGAGTTGCAGAGCGATGCGCCCTACCAGGGCGACGGGGGGATACAGCTGCTCAATGTGGCCGAGCTGTTGCAGCAGCGGCTGGTGCAGTCCAACCAGTCCGCATCCCTCGCCAAGGTGGACAGCGATATCATCAAGCTGGTGGAAATGCTGTTTTCCTTCATCCTGGACGACCGCAACCTGGCGGAGCCGATCAAGAACCAACTGGGGCGCATGCAACTGCCGCTGCTGAAGGTGGCTATCGCCGACAAGTCCTTTTTCAGCAGGGGCGGCCACCCGGCGCGCAAACTGCTCAATGAGCTCGCCGATGCCGCCACCGGCTGGCAACCGGGGGAGCAATACGAGACCGATCCCCTGTACCGGGAGGTCAGCAAGGTCGTCGACCGGGTGCTCGAGGAGTTCGACCGCGACGTCAACATCTTCTCCCTGCTGCTGGAATCCTTCCGCCAGTTTGTCCAGCGCGAGCGCAAGCGCGCGGAGATGCTCGAGCGCCGCATCGTCGACGAGGCCGACGGTCGCGCCAAGACCCAGGCCGCGCGCGCCCGCGTAGCCGCGGTGATGGATGCCCTGGTCGCCGAGCGGGAACTGCCGCCGGTGGTGCAGGAGTGGCTGCAAAAGGTGTGGAACAACATGCTGTTTCTCACCTGTGTGAAAGAGGGCACCGAAAGTGAAGCCTGGAGCCGCGATGTGCGCACCGCCCGCGACCTGGTGTGGAGTGTACAGGCCCCGATGCCGGACAGTCGCCAGCAACTGCTGGGGCTGCTGCCGGCGCTGCAGGAGCGCCTGCGGGAGGGCGTCGAGGCGGTATCCCTGAATCCCTTCGAAGCCCGGCGCCTGTTCGCCGAGCTGAAAAAAGTCTACCGGGAGCGCTTTGCCCTGGCCCAGCAGCTCAGCGAGGAGCGCGAACGGCAGGCCCGGGAACAGGCGGAGCAGAATCTGGCGGAGGAGCGCGAAGTGGCACAGGTTGCGGCGGCCGAGCCGGAGCCGCAACTGGCTGTGCCGCAGATGGAGGAGCTGGAGCAGGTGGTGGCCGAGGCGGAAGTTACCCCGGTGGAACCGGAGAGCGGAAGCCTGGCGGCACTCCCGGAAAATGATCCTCACTGGCAGCAGACCTTCCGCCTGGCCCACGGCAGCTGGTTCGAACTCAAGCGCTCCGACGACGAACAATTCCGCTGCCGCCTGGCCGCGGTGATCAAGGACATCGACCAGTTTATTTTCGTCAACCGCAACGGCGCCAAGGTGGCGGAGTTCTCGCGCCTCGAACTGGCCCACGCCCTGCGCACCGCCCAACTGATGCCGCTGGACGACGGTATGTTGTTCGAGCGGGCGCTGCAGTCGGTGATCGGCAATGTGCGCAAGAAGCGCGGCGAGATGAGTTAACCGGGAAGGTGAGCCCAACCGGCCTTGGTGAGTTCCATGGAAGAGCCCAAACAGGCTCTTACAGTATCCTCGCCACTTTCATGCCTCTTCCCATAGAATTGTCTCCAGTCGTACTGGAGAAATCATAGTGAAATACCAATTCGAATCCGGCTGGCTGTCCGGTGCCCGCCGGGTCCCGACCCCCCACTGCAACGATCGCCCCGACGGCACCGAAGTGGATCTGCTGGTGATCCACTGCATCAGCCTGCCGCCGGGACAGTACGGCGGCCCTTACATCGACGACTTCTTTCTAGGCCGGCTGGATATCGACGCCCACCCCTACTTCTCCGAAGTCGCCGGATTGCGGGTTTCCGCCCATATCCTGATCGATCGAAGCGGCCGGGTCACCCAGTATGTGCCCTGCGACAAGCGGGCCTGGCACGCCGGCCAGTCGGAGTTCTGCGGGCGCTCGGACTGCAACGACTTCTCCATCGGCATCGAACTGGAAGGGCTGGACACGGATACCTACACCGACATCCAGTACCGCACATTGGCGGGGATCACCGCGGCGATTATGAACACTTATCCGGCGATCGGCCGCGACAGGATCACCGGCCACTCCGATATTGCCCCCGGACGCAAGCTGGACCCCGGCCCCGGGTTCGACTGGCAGCGCTTTCACCGGGAGTTGGACCAAGTGACATAGTGCGCCGCGCGCACCATCGACTGGGCGGTGCGCACGGAGCACCCTACGCCAACCACTGGTTTTCCCCGTACCGCTGGCGTTATTCTTCTCGATCGATAATCTAACCGACTGGACCTGACTATGGCTCTTTTCACGGTACTGCTGGCCCTGGGGCTGGTGCAGTTCTGGGGTTCCGGCGCTCCCCTGCACCGGGACGACTGGTTCCACTGGTGGTGCGGCCGCCTCTCCGGCCGCGGGGCGCTGCAGGGTCACCCGGAGCGGATGCTCGCCGCGGCGGTACTGCCGCCGGTGGTGGCCGCAGCGATACTGATGGTGCTGGCGAAAGCCGCGCTGGGTGGCGTGGGGGCGCTGTTGCTGGGGGCTCTGCTGCTGCTCTATTGTCTGGGCCGGGGCAACTTCAACGAAATGGTTTCCAACTACCTGCGCAACTGGTACCAGGGCGACCTGGATGCGGCGCGCAAAGCCGCCGCGCCGCTGTTTCGCGAACTGCCGGAGGCACCGGCGGACGAGGCGCAGGTACTGCACGAGCAGGTTTTCCGCGGCGCGGCCTACTGCGCCTTCGAGCGCCTGTTCGCGGTGCTGTTCTGGTTCCTGTTGCTGGGGGTACCCGGCGCACTGATGTACCGCCTCAGCGCACTCTACGCAGACGCGGCGCCAGAGGGTGGGAACAGGGAAACCGCCGCGCGCTGGCTGTGGCTGCTGGAGTGGTTGCCGGTGCGGGCAATGGGATTCAGTTTTGCCATCGTGGGTAACTTCGCCGGCTGCTACCGCGCCTGGCGCCAGTGCCTCACCTGCCGCGAGCGGAGTACCCCGGAGGTGCTGGAAATCTACCTGGAGGGCGCGTTGGGCGGTATCGATGCCAGTGAGTGCAGCGCCGGCGTGGAGGTGGCCGAGGGGCAGCGGGCCTGCGGCGCGCAACTGGAAGGGCTTCAGTCGCTGTTGTCCCGCGCCCTGTTGTTGTGGATCACGGTGCTGGCGTTATTGGTGCTGTTTGACTTCTGATCGATCATTAGGATGGAAGAATTGAAACTGGCGCCAAGCTTGGAACTTTGTTCCAGTCGACGGCTTGACTTGTCGCCGGCTGCCCCGGATATTGCACGCAAGGTCAAGGCCCATAGATGGCCATCAAAAGAACAATAAGAGTTCGAGGCGGGGGCAGAACTATTTATGCAAGCATCCACCCTGGAGCCGCAAATGGCAGCCAATATCGACGGCGGTACCGGCGGCGAACTCAACGCCGCAGCCCTGGTGGCCGGTTTGAGAACCTACTTTCGCAGCGGCACCACGGCGGATCTGGCTTGGCGCCGCCAGCAGCTCAGCCAGCTGCGCAAGCTGCTCTCGGACAACGAGGAGCAGCTCCTGCAGGCCCTGCGCGAGGACCTGAACAAGGCGCCGCAGGAGGGTTATACCACCGAGGTCTCCGCCCTGTATGGCGATATCGATCACGCCCTCAAACACCTGAAGAAGTGGGCCGGGAAGCGCCGTGTCTCCACTCCGGTCATCGCCCAGCCGGGCAGGAGCTACATCCAGCCCGAACCGCTGGGGGTGGTGCTGATCATCGGTGCCTGGAACTACCCGTTGCAATTGTTGCTGTCGCCGTTGGTACCGGCCGTTGCCGCCGGCAACTGCGCGGTGGTGAAACCCTCGGAACTGGCCCCCGCCACATCAAAACTGGTGGCGGAATTGTTGCCCCGCTATCTGGATAACGACGCCTTCGCCTGTATCGAGGGCGCGGTACCGGAAACCACCGCGCTGCTTGAGCAGCGCTGGGATCATATTCTCTACACCGGCGGCGGTGCCGTGGGCAAGATAGTAATGAGCGCGGCGGCCAGGCACCTGACTCCGGTCACCCTGGAACTGGGGGGCAAGAGCCCCTGCATCGTCGCCGACGACGCAGATATCGATGTCGCCGCGCGCCGCATCGCCTGGGGCAAGTTCACCAACGCCGGGCAGACCTGTATAGCGCCGGATTACCTGTTGTGCACCAGGGCTACCGCCGACCGGCTGCTGCCGGCGATCGAGAAAGCTGTACGCGAAATGTTTGGCGAGGACCCCGGTCAGTCCGCCGACTACGGGCGTATCGTCAACCGCCGCCACGCCCAGCGCCTGGCCGACTACCTGGCCGACGGCGATGTGGTATTCGGCGGCCGTGTGGAGGTGGAGAACCGCTATGTGGCGCCCACCCTGTTGCGCAACGTGGGCGTGCAGGCCCCGGTGATGCAGGAGGAGATATTCGGCCCGGTGCTGCCGGTGATCGAGTTGGAGGATTTCGGACAGGTGGAGGCGTTCGTCAATGGGCGGGAGAAGCCGCTGGCGCTCTATGTCTTCACCCGGGACGAGCACCTCGCCGACCGCATCCTCAGCCACTGCAGCTCCGGAAATGCCTGCGTCAACGACTGCATGATGTTTATGGCCGCACACGACCTGCCGTTCGGTGGAGTGGGCCCCAGCGGCATGGGCGCCTACCACGGCGAGCACGGTTTCAAGACCTTCAGCCATTTCAAGGCGGTGATGAAGCGCAGTTACCTGTTCGACCTGGACCTGCGTTACGCGCCCTTTACCGGCAAAAAATTCAAACTGCTGCGCCTGTTGCGGTAGTTCTCAGAGCCTGTTTGCGATCTATGGTGCTGCACGCCCCCCTTAAATACGTCCCTGTACGCTCGTAATCGGCATCCATGCCTCATACGGTTCCGGAAAGCGGCCCCCACCCGACCCTGGAGAGAGTTCCGTGCAAGACTCCAAACAGGCTCTCAGGGACGCCCTCGCCTGGAAGCCCTCCTGTTCAATGAAATCGGCAGCAGGGGAGCGCCATGCGGCTTGGACACGTGTGAACCCGGCCGTGAATTTTATCTTTGACTGGCCCCGGCCATTGGGTCACCATGCTTTTGGCGGGCCGGGCTGTGGTGGCGTTTTGACCCGGAGCTCGCTGCTCTGCCAACTCCGGCCAATAGCGGACTACCACGACGGATTTGTCGATACCATGCCAACCGATCGCAATGACCTGCCCACCAGCGCGGAAGTCTTCACCGCCGCACAGAATATCGCCGGCCGCGTACATCGTACTCCATTGATCAGCAGCGGGCAGATCAATGGCATCACCGGTGCCAACCTCTGGTTCAAGTGCGAGCATCTGCAGAAAGTCGGCGCCTTCAAGGCTCGCGGCGCCAGCAATGCCCTGACCCGGCTGCCGCCGGACACCGGCCGGGTTGCCACCCACTCTTCCGGCAACCACGGCGCCGCCCTGGCCTGGGCGGCGGCGGAGCGCGGCCTGGCCTGCACCGTGGTTATGCCGGAGACCGCGCCGGCGGCCAAGCGCGCCGCGGTGGCCGGCTACGGCGCGGAGATAGTCACCTGCGGCTCCACCCTGGACGACCGCGAAGCGGCGCTGGAGAAGGTGGTAGCCCAGACCGGCGCCCATGTGGTGCCGCCCTTCGACGACCGGCGGATCATCGCCGGCCAGGGGACAGTGGCGCTGGAAATCATGCAGCAGTGCCGCGAGCAGGGTTTTACCCCGGACATCGTTGTGGCCCCAGTGGGCGGCGGGGGTCTGCTCGCCGGGGTGGGGCTGGCGATCGCCGCGCTGGCGCCGGACGTGCTGGTGATCGGCGCCGAGCCCGCCGGTGCCGACGACGCCCAGCGCTCCCTGCGCGGCGGTGTACATATCTCCACCCAGGAGCCCCGCACCATAGCGGACGGCCTGCGCACCACCCTCGGGCGCCGCAACTACGCGATAGCGCGGCGCACGGTGCGGGATGTCGTCACTGTGTCCGAGCGGGGTATAGTGAACGCCATGCGACTGCTGTGGACCCGCACCAAGCAACTGGTGGAGCCCTCCGCGGCGGTGCCGCTGGCCGCGGTGCTGGAGCACGGCGCGCGCTTTCGCAACAAGAAGGTCGCCCTGGTGCTGACCGGTGGCAATATGGATCTGGACCGGGTCGCTGAATTCTTTTCCGAACCGAGCGAGGAGGATGAATCGCCATGAACGTCGTGTCACGCAAACTGCGCCATTTGGGGACTGCTAAACTGGTGGCTGCCACACTTCTTTCGGTACTTGCCGCTATGTCTTCGACAACTTCTTCCGCAGCGGGGCTCGTGCTCACCTCGAAAACCCTGGCTCCCGGGAAGCGCATGCCGGATGTACACGTCTACAACGGCTGTGGCGGGGAGAATGTTTCCCCGCAGCTGAGCTGGATCGGTGCCCCCGAGGGCACCAAGAGCTTCGCCCTGATGGTCCACGATCCGGATGCGCCCACCGGCAGCGGCTGGTGGCACTGGGTGATGTTCAATATTCCCGCCGATGTGACCGAACTGGCGGAGGGCGCCGGGGATCCGAAAACCGGTTTGATCCCCGAGGCGATTCAGGGCCGCAACGACTTCGGCAGCCTCGGTTACGGGGGCGCCTGTCCTCCCGAGGGACACGGTGACCACCATTACCAGTTCAAGGTATTCGCGCTCAAAGTTGAGCAACTGCCGCTGGACGAGATGGACTCGCCGGCTAAGGTGGGCTTTTACGTCAACGCCAATAAACTGGCGGAGGCGCAGCTGGAAGTGGTCTACGGTCGGTAGTGGGCCGCTGAAGTGCTCTAAATGTCACGACGGGGCACCCCCCTCAACGAATAATACTCGGAGGCACCCTTCAGGGATCGCATGAGCGGAAATACACTAGGGGAAGCCATATTTAACCGGCGTATGCTGATCTGCATCGCTACCGGATTCAGTTCGGGGTTGCCGCTTTACGTACTGATACAGCTCGTCCCCGCCTGGCTGCGCTCCGAAGATGTCAGTCTGGCGGCTATCGGCCTCTTTTCTCTGGTGGGTTTCCCCTACACCTGGAAATTTCTGTGGTCTCCTCTGATGGAGCGCTATCAGATGCCGTTTTTGGGCCGGCGCCGCGGTTGGCTGCTGGTCACACAGCTCCTGCTGTTGCTTAGCATCGGTGTGCTGGGCCTGCTGGATCCCAAGGTTTCCATCTGGACCGTGGCCGTATTATGTGGCGGCGTGGCTTTCTTTAGTGCCAGCCAGGATATAGTGCTGGACGCTTTTCGCAGGGAAATCCTTCCGGATCGCGAGCTGGGCTTAGGTAACTCCTTCCACGTCAACGCCTACCGGATCGCCGGGCTTATACCCGGGGCGCTGAGTCTGGTGCTCGCCGATATTCTCCCCTGGGATCAGGTGTTTTTAATTACCGCCGCCTTTATGGGCGTGGGCCTGATGATGACCCTGATGGTGGGTGAACCCACTCATCCGAGTGCGAGGCCAAAGACTTTGGCGGAAGCGGTGACCCAGCCATTTATAGAGTTTTTCAAACGCAACGGCGTCAGACAGGCGTTGTTGGTGCTCACCTTCATGTTCCTCTACAAGTTGGGGGACAACATGGCCACTGCACTCGCCACCCCCTTTTACCTGGATATGGGTTACAGCAAAACCGAAATCGGCCTGGTTGCCAAAAACGCCGGCCTTTGGCCAATGGTCATCGGCGGTATTCTGGGCGGCCTTCTGATGGTGCGTATCGGTATCAATAAGAGTCTATGGCTGTTTGGGGTCGTGCAGATGGCGTCAATCCTGGGCTTTATCCTGCTTTCCGAGGCGAATGTGGGAAGGGTGGGAACGCCCGGCTTTGAGCCCAACCTGTGGTTGCTGGCCCTGGTGATCAGCTTTGAATACCTCGGTGTAGGGCTGGGGACCGCGGCTTTTGTGGCGTTCATTGCGCGAACGACCAGCAAACACCACACAGCGACACAGTTGGCCCTGTTCACCGCACTCGCGGTGGTACCGCGCACCTTCGCCAATGCCACTACGGGATTTATCGTGGAGAGGGTGGGGTGGACCGAATTCTACCTGATTTGCACAGCACTGGCCGTGCCCGGGATGCTGCTGCTGATGGTGGTGGCGCCCTGGAGGGGGAACAGCACACCCGAATCGGTCGCCGTTATGGCCAAGCCGATAGAGCGAAACCCGGACTAGGGACTCCATCGGTACTTCTTCAAGTCCACTCTGCCGTTCAACAGGGTGATTCCTTCCTTCTGCAACCGTTCGATCTGTCGCTGCGACGCCGGCTCCGGCAGGGAGATCCGCCCCTGAGCGTTGATCACCCGGTGCCAGGGAAGTTTGGTGCCGCGGGGTAGTTTGCGCAGCGTCTGCCCGGCGAGCCTCGCCGCGCGGGGGTAGCCGGCCATCTCCGCGAGGTCGCCGTAAGTGATTACATACCCCAGGGGTATCTCCGCCAGTACACGACAGATGCGAGTTATGGCATCATTGCCCTCGTTTTGTGCGTTATCTCCCACAGAAAAATTCACTTTCGATAACTCCAGTAATTCCAGGATTTTCTTTCGTGGTTCGAGCTGTTTATAAATTAACCTCTATCTTCCTGTTTTTTCTTTCACTTGTCTCCCTCAATGCCGCGGCCGGTGTCCTCACCCTGAGCAACGGCGACCGGGTGCACGGCGAACTGGTGCTGGTGGAGCGGGAACATGTGGTGTGGAATGCGGAGAACTTCGGTGAGGTGCGCATCGAAAAGGCCAAAATCCTGTCGCTGGATACGGACCTGGACCTGAAGATAGCAGGCCGCGAGGAACCCTGTACTCTGGCTGGTCACCGGCGTGAGCAGTGGGAACTGTACTGCGATGAAGGCTCCGGCTGGGTGATGGATTTTCCCGCAATCGAGCGCGCAGAGCCCTACGTCAAGTTTGTCGGCAACCCCACGATTCTCCATGGCAACGTCAGTGCGGGCGGAGTCTTCGAACACGGTAATCGCGAGCGCAAAGACCTGGATGTCAATGCGAACCTGGATATCCGCGACGGCGACTTCCGCCACCTGCTGAACGCGCTGTACCAGAATCAGAACCGGGTGGAGGAGAGTTCCCTGGAGAAATACCAGCTCGGCTACAACCTGCGCTGGATCTTTTCCGAGAAGTGGTTTTCCGCCGCCAATAGCGCCCTGGAGCGGGAGGAGGCGCGCAACCTGGACCTGGGTATCACCGTGGGTCTCGGCCTGGGTTACCAGTTCTACGACACCGACAAGACTGCCTTTTCGGTACAGGGCGGTATCAGCAGCCTGAAAGAGGATTTCATCGACAGCGAGCTGAGCGAGAACCAGGACGATCGCTACGCCGCGGCCCGGGCCGCGATTGACTACCGTTACAAGTTCTCCCTGGGGCCGGAGATCTACTTCAACCAGGAAATGCTGCAGTCCATCGACAGCGGCGACGACTACCAGAGCAACGCCAGGCTGGGAATGCGCACGCCGCTGGTGAAGGGGGTGCTGATGGAAGTCGCCTACCACTGGCTCTACGATAACACCCCTTCCCTGGAGAGCGAAAAAGAGGACACCAAGCTGACCGTGGGCGTCGGCTACCAGTGGTAGTAATCTTTAATTCCCCCTCTCCCTAACCCTCTCCCGGAGGGAGAGGGAACTAATAAGACGATTACGACAAGGAGCCCCTATGCAAATTTCCGACAGCATCGCAGCCATTACCGGCGCCGGCCAGGGCCTGGGTCGGGCCATGGCGGAGTACCTGGCGGCCCGCGGCGCCCGCCTGGCGCTGATCGACGTGAACGACGCGGGCCTGGCGGAGAGTGTTGCCACCTGCGAAAAGCTGGGGGCCGAGGCGCGCAGCTACCGAGTCGATGTATCTTCGGAAGAGGAAGTGGACAGCGGCCTGGCGCAGATCGCCGCGGATTTCGGTGGGCTCGATGTGCTGGTCAACAACGCCGGCATTATGCGCGACGGCATGCTGATCAAGATAAAGAACGGCAAACTGGCCGACCGCATGTCCCTGGCCCAGTGGCAGTCGGTGATCGATGTCAACCTCACCGGCGTCTTCCTGTGCGGCCGTGCGGCGGCGGGCATCATGGCGGAGAGCGGGCGGGGCGGGGTGATCGTGAACATCTCCAGCCTGTCCCGCGCCGGCAATATGGGCCAGACCAACTACTCCGCGAGTAAGGCCGGGGTGGCCGCCATGACCGTCACCTGGGCGCGGGAACTGGCCCGCTACGGTGTGCGCGTGGCCGCCATCGCCCCGGGCTTTATCAACACCGATATGGTGGCGCAGATGCGCCCCGAAATCCTCGAGTCCCTGGTCAAGCAGGTGCCCCTGCGCCGGATGGGTGAACAGGATGAAATCGCCTCCACGGTGGCGTTTATCCTTGAAAACGACTTCGTCAGCGGCCGCGTGCTGGATATCGACGGCGGTGCGCGGGTTTAGTCGGGAGTGCGGAATGCGGAATGCGGAATGCGGAATGCGGAATGATGAATGCGGAATAACTAGGATGAGTGCCAACTGGAGTATTGTCGAGAGAACCAAGCACTTTGCGTTGCGAATTATTCGACTTTACTCCAGTTTGCCGAAATCCACCGAGGCGCAGGTCATCGGAAAGCAAGTGTTACGTTCAGGCACGTCGGTCGGGGCGCATATCAGAGAGGGTAAACGGAGCCGCTCCGATGCGGAGATGATCAGCAAGATCGAAGTGGCACAACAGGAGCTGGAGGAAACCCTCTATTGGCTCGAACTCCTGATAGGTTCCAATTTGGTGAAGGGAGAGCGGCTGGACGATCTCATGGAGGAGGCTAATGAGCTGATCGCCATACTGGTAACCAGCTCAAAAACCATCAAGCACCGGAAAAAGGTGACAACGAAGAGCGAGAGTTAGTCTCGCCATTCCGCATTCCGCATTCCGCATTCCGCATTCCGCATTCATCATTCCGCATTCAAGACACCCTCTGTACGCCCCCTTCCAGCCTTTCCGAGAAGATCCACTGCCACAGCTGGATATGCCGCGCGCGGAAGGCGCCGGCGCAGGACAGCAGGTAGTAGCGCCACATGCGGTAGAAGCGCTGGCCGTACTGCCCGGAGAAACGCGGCCAGTGCTCCTCGAAGTTGCGGTGCCAGGCCATCAGAGTGCGGTCGTAGTCGCTGCCGAAGTTGTGCAAGTCCTCGCAGACCAGCAGGTTGTTGGCGGCGTCGCCGATCTGGCCCGCCGAGGGCAGTTCGCCATTGGGGAATATGTACTTCTCGATCCAGGGGTCGGTGGTGGAGCGGCGTTGGTTCTTGCCGATGGTATGGAGCAATAACAGTCCGTCCTTTTTCAGGCAGCGCCTGGCCACGCGCATGAAGGCGCGATGGTTTTTGTGCCCCACGTGCTCGAACATACCCACGCTGGCGATGCGGTCGAACGACTGGTTGAGGCTGCGGTAGTCCTGCAGATGTACGGTGATCGGCAGGTCCCGGTAGTGTTCCCGGATATAGTCGCACTGGGCCTTGGATACGGTGACCCCCACACACTCCACCCCATAGTGCTCCGCCGCGTAGCTCACCAGGCTGCCCCAGCCGCAACCGATATCCAGCAGACGCATCCCCGGCTTCAGGCCGAGCTTGCGGCAGATCAGGTCCAGTTTGTCGGTCTGCGCCTGCTCCAGGGTTTCGGCCTCGCGCCAGTAGCCGCAGCTGTAGGTGAGTCGGCGGTCGAGCATGGCGCTGTAGAATTCGTTGCCCAGGTCGTAGTGGCGCTCGCCCACCTCGAAGGCGCGGCTGCGGCTCTGCAGGTTGACCAGGTAGCTGCGCAGAATGCGCACGGCGTGGCGCCAGGGCTTGATATGGCGGGTCAGGTCGGTGCGCAGGATGCGGTAGAAGAACTGGTCCAGAGCCGGCACGTCCCAGTCGCCCCGCATATAAGTCTCGCCCAGCCCCAGGCTGTGGCGCGCCACTATTTCGTCCAGCGCTTCCGCGCGGTGTAGTTGAAGATCCCAGGGTCTGTCGCCGTTGATGCGGATATCCGCTTCACCGAGCACCTCGTCCAGTAGATGGCGGTTCCGGGACAATGCCGGAGTGGATACCGCACTCTGCTGTTCGCTCTCCATGAAAGCCTCCTTTGCTTCCGGCCGCGGTAGGTTGATTGCGGCGCCCTTGAAGTATTTGCCAGCACTCCTCATTTATTACAGCATATTGAAAAATACCCAGTTTCGCTTGAAGCAACAAGTGAACTGCCCCGGAGGAACCCATCCCATGCGCTCACTGCTGTTGCTGTTCATTATCATGCCCATCCTGGAGATGTGGCTGCTGATCACCGTGGGCCGCGAAATCGGCGCGCTTCCCACTATCGGCCTGGTGCTGCTCACCGCGGTGGTGGGGCTGGCGCTGCTGCGTCGCCAGGGCCTGTCCACCGTCATGCGGGCCCAGCGCAAAATGGAGGCCGGCGAACTCCCCGCGAGGGAGATGGCGGAGGGGATCTTTCTCGCCGTGGGCGGCGCCCTGCTGCTCACCCCGGGCTTTATCACCGACGCCCTCGGTTTCGCCTGCCTGATCCCGGGACTGCGCCAGCTGTTGCTGGGGCGTATTTTGCGCCATGTAACGGTGGTACGCGGCCCGGGATATCCCCCGGGAAAGAGGGGCGGGCGAGAGCGCGATCGGGACGTCATCGAGGGAGACTACAAGCGCGAAGATCACAAGGATGGCTAAATAATAATCAGATGTGCCTCCGCATCTGACCGGCGGTCCCCGTCCGCACAGTTTTTTTTTCCACTCCCGTTGAAATCTGTACGGCTGCCCATAGATAGGGAGCACCCCAAGTTTTTGCCCCGGCTCTGCCGGTCAGAGCGGGGCACTCGGGGCCCGAAAGCCCGCCGGGTTCAGGGCCTTCCTGACATTGGAAACCTCAAACGACTCAATGGAGAGCTTATCCATGAAAATTCGTCCTTTACACGACCGCGTCGTAGTGCGCCGTAAGGAAGAAGAAGAAAAGACCGCCGGCGGTATCGTGCTGCCGGGTGCCGCCAAAGAGAAGCCGAACCAGGGCGAAGTCGTCGCCGTGGGCGAAGGCAAGCTGCTCGACAACGGCGACGTGCGCGCGCTGTCCGTCAAAGTGGGCGATACCGTGGTATTCGGCCGCTACGCCGACAGCAATACCCTCAAGGTGGACGGCGAAGAGCTGATCATCATGAGCGAGGGCGATATCTACGGCGTGCTGGAAAGCTAAATCCGTCCTTCACCTCCAAGTCGCGCCCGTCTCGGGTGCGAGGACAGAAATGCACAGAATTGAGGAAAAAGAATCATGGCAGCTAAAGACGTAAAATTCGGAGACAGCGCCCGCCAGAGGATGCTCAAGGGCGTAAACATCCTGGCCGACGCGGTCAAGACCACCCTGGGCCCCAAAGGCCGCAATGTGGTACTGGACAAGTCCTTCGGCGCTCCCACCGTCACCAAGGACGGCGTATCCGTAGCCAAGGAAATCGAGCTGAAAGACAAGTTCGAAAATATGGGCGCGCAGATGGTGAAGGAAGTGGCCTCCAAGGCTTCCGACATCGCCGGTGACGGCACCACCACCGCCACCGTACTGGCCCAGGCCATCGTTACCGAAGGCCTCAAATCCGTCGCCGCGGGCTTCAACCCCATGGACCTGAAGCGCGGTATCGACAAGGCAGTGACTGTCGCTGTGGATCATATCGCCACCCTGGCCACCCCCTGTGAAGACAGCAAGTCCATCGCCCAGGTGGGCACCATCTCCGCCAACAGCGACCACAGCGTGGGCACCATCATCGCCGAAGCCATGGAGAAAGTGGGCAAGGAAGGCGTGATCACCGTGGAAGAGGGCAGCGGCCTGGAGAACGAACTGGACGTAGTGGAAGGCATGCAGTTCGACCGCGGCTACCTGTCCCCCTACTTCATCACCAACCAGGAGAACATGACCGCGGAGCTGGATTCCCCTTACATCCTGCTGGTGGACAAGAAAATCTCCAACATCCGCGACCTGCTGCCCCTGCTCGAGCAGGTAGCCAAGTCGTCCAAGCCGTTGCTGATCGTCGCCGAGGACGTGGAAGGCGAAGCCCTGGCCACCCTGGTGGTAAACAGCATGCGCGGTATCGTGAAAGTGGCCGCCGTCAAGGCACCGGGCTTCGGCGACCGCCGCAAGGCCATGCTGCAGGACATCGCCATCCTCAGCGGCGGCACCGTGATCTCCGAAGAAGTGGGCCTGGAACTGGAAAGCGCCACTCTGGAGCACCTGGGCAACGCCAAACGCGTTACCCTGTCCAAGGAGAACACTGTGATCGTGGACGGCGCCGGCGATGTCAAAGACATCGAAGCCCGCGTCGGCCAGATCCGTGCCCAGATCGAAGACTCCTCTTCCGACTACGACAAAGAGAAACTGCAGGAACGCGTGGCCAAGCTGGCCGGTGGTGTTGCAGTGATCAAGGTCGGCGCCGCCACCGAAGTGGAAATGAAAGAGAAGAAAGCCCGCGTCGAAGACGCCCTGCACGCCACCCGCGCTGCGGTTGAAGAGGGCGTGGTGCCCGGCGGCGGTACCGCACTGCTCCGCGCCGTTCAGGCGGTCAAGGTGACCGGCGACAACGAAGACCAGAACCACGGCATCGCCGCCGCACTGCGCGCCATGGAAATGCCGCTGCGCCAGATCGTAGAGAACGCTGGTGACGAGTCTTCCGTCGTGGTGGACAAAGTGAAGCAGGGTTCCGGCAACTACGGCTACAACGCCGCCACAGGCGAGTATGGTGACATGCTGGAAATGGGTATCCTCGACCCGACCAAGGTAACCCGCACTGCACTGCAGGCGGCCGCCTCAATCGCCGGCCTGATGATCACCACCGAAGTCATGGTCGCCGAACTGCCGGAAGAGAAGCCGGCCGCGCCCGACATGGGTGGCATGGGCGGTATGGGCGGAATGGGTGGAATGGGCGGCATGATGTAAAACCAGCCTTATCCGGCCAAGCCAACGAAAAGCCCCGCATTCGCGGGGCTTTTTTTGCCCCCTCTCCCTCAGGGAGAGGGGGTGGGGGAGAGGGCCTAACCCAAACAACCCGGTCCCCTTCCTTCAAGCTGCCATTCCATAGGTTACCACCGGCTCAGCGATTCCGTCCGGCGGCTGCATTCGGTCTACTGGACTGAGTACACCTTTACCACCACGGTTCACCACATGGGTATAGATCTCCGTGGTTGTGATATCCGTATGGCCCAGCAACTCCTGAATCGTGCGCAGATCATAGCCCGTTTCCAACAGGTGAGTGGCAAAGCTGTGGCGAAAGGCGTGGGCGCGGGCTGGCTTATGAATCCCGGCGGCGCGGATTGCCCGCCGAATTTGCTTTGCCAGTGCAGACGGATGCAAATGGTGGCGGCGCGTTATTCCGGTACGGGGATCACGGCTGATTTTGCTGGCGGGAAACAAATACTGCCATGCAATCTCCCGCGCCGCATTGGGATATTTCCGCTCCAGCGCATCCGGCAAATAGACCGCACCAAAGCCCTCGACCAGATCCTGAGCGTGTAAAATCTGTACCCTCTGTATCTGCCGCTTGAGTTCCGGTACCAGCGACTGCGGCAACATTGTGGTACGGTCCTTATTGCCCTTACCTCCCCGTACGAAAATATTATTACTGCCGAAATCGACATCCTTGACTCTCAGTGAGAGCAGCTCAGCAGATCGCAAGCCGGCGCCGTAGAGCAGCTGTACCTGTAACCGGCTTACACCGTGCAGGTGAGAGAGAATTGCCGAAACCTCGCTACGGCTATAGACCACAGGTAGGCGCCGGGGAATTCTCGCTTGCGAGAAAGTCAGGTTGTCGAGCGCTACTCCCAAAAAGCGCGTATACAGGTATACCAGAGCGTTCAACGCTATCCTCTGAGTGCTGACAGAGCAATCCCTCTGCTGCGCAATATGCGTGAGAAAGTGTTCCACCTCGGCTGCGCCCATTTCCTTCGGGTGGCGCTTCTGATGAAAGTAGATAAAACGCCGCACCCAATGGATATAAGTTCGCTCAGTGGTATACGCCAATCCGCTCTCGCGAATATGCAGACGCAGCCTGTCCAAAAAACGTACCGGTTGGGCGGGAATCCGAGGTCGAATATCATCCATGGTCATAACCAAGCATCCTTTTGCTGTTTTTATATACAGTATTTGTTCGGTGGGATTTATGTCAAGCCCGTATTCAGAAGCCAGTGGCTCTTGTTCACCGGAAAGCAGCCGCTAAGTGCTTGACTTTAAAGGGGGTAACACTGAGACTTCGAGCCAAAGGAAAGCAAAAATAACAGAGCGCGTGGCTCGTTTTACTTTGTGTGCAAAGAAAGAATTTCAGCTATCTATATGATTTTAAATGGAAAAATCAATTTATGATGAACTGCGCGCCAGCATACAAGCGCCTGGTGATAAAGAGCCAGTGGCTCGTGAATAAAACTGTTAGGCGTTAAATCAGAGTTTAAGCAATGGTAAAAGGAAATTGTAACTGTGGGGCGGTGTCGTTTGAAATAAACAGAGAAATTTCAGATGTATTTATATGCCACTGCTCAATTTGTCGCCGATCGACCGGAAGCATGGGAATCGCTGTTAGCATCGTAGGTAAAGCTGATTTTAAGTGGTCGAAAGGTAAAGATCATGTCCGTCTATGGTCAAAGCCAGAACATGATTGGCAAACGAGTTTCTGTGAGATTTGTGGCTCTCCGGTTCCCGGTGAAAACGATGAAAAGAATATGTATGTTCCTGTAAGCTTAATATCCACGGATACCACTAATCTTAAAGTAGCACATCATCTTTTTGTTGGCTCCAAAGCTGAGTGGGAAGAAATTGGGGATTCAGGTAAACAGCACGTTGAGGGCTATAGTGGGTAATCCGCCTAACAAGGCGCTGCTGAGGGACAGTTTACTTTATGCACCTTTGTGCGGCTCACTTCGCTCGCATTCTCGCACAAAGGTGCATAAAGTAAACTGCCCCAGAGCGCAACGTTAGAGCAAGGAAAATGAAGGGTAGGAAGCCAATTTTGATCGCCGTATTCCTTCTGGGCTTGGTGTCCGGACCGTCCGCATTGGAGTCAGCTAGAGCGTCAGTGCCGCCAATCGAGTGGAGTGCGATTCCTTTCGTGCTGGTTGGGTCCGTCGTTGGAATACTGTTTGTCTTAGGGATGCAACTTGCGCGAAGAAACCCCAAGCCGGCTTGGTTCGCGATCCGAGCATTTGAAGCAATTTCGCTCGCCTTTCTTGGCGCAGGGCTGGGTGCTCTAGCTGTTTCGGCTGCGAAATACGG